>CAYPDO010000248.1:0-6851 GCA_964409495.1 uncultured Bordetella sp. | reverse complement strand
CCGTGCCCGAGGCGCAGGCCCGGGCGCGCGCGATGCTGGAGCGTGTGGGCCTCGGCGCGCGCCTGGCTCGCCGGCCGGCCCAGCTCTCGGGCGGCGAGCGCCAGCGCGTGGCCATCGCCCGTGCGCTGGTCAGCGGCCCGGCCTGCGTGCTGGCCGACGAGCCCACCGGCAACCTCGACCGCGGCAGCGCCGACGCGGTGTTTGCGCTGATGCTGGAAATTGCCCAGGCCAGCGGCACGGCCTTCGTGCTGGTCACCCACGACAGCACGCTGGCTGCCCGCTGCGGGCGCCAGCTGCGGCTGGACCGTGGCCTGTTCGTCTAGAGGCATACCAGCACGCCAAGGCCGCGGCCGGCTTCGTGCGCGGTGCGACACTTGAGGTGCCATGCCTGCCGCTTCGACCGCCCCCGCACGCCTGAGTCCTTCGGTCCGCTGGCTGCTGGTGGCCGTGGCGGCGGGCGTGGTGGCGGTGGCCCTGCTGGCCGCCGCGCAGGTGCACCGGCAGCAGCAGGCCCTGGCGCAGGAACGGGTGCAGGCCGCGGCCGAGCTGCGCCAGGCGCGGCTCACGGGCTGGCTGCAGAACCGGCTGGGCCTGGCGCGCTTCCTGTCCGGCAGCCCGCTGTGGGCCGAGCTTTACATGCGACCGGCCGAGCCCGGCCAGCCCGCCGGCCCGCAGCGCCTGCTGGCCCGCGCCGAGGCCTTTGTGCAGGCCAATGGCGGCGAGAACGTGCGCGTCTTCGATGCCGAGGCCCAGGTGGCGGCCGCTGGCGCCGGCGCGCCGCCGCCCACCGACAGCCTGCACGTGGCCGTTCGCGAGGCCATGGCCAGTGGCGAGCTGCGCCTGGTGCCCGTCATCACCACGGCCACCGCGCCGCTGCGCGTGGACGTGGTGATGCCGCTGCTGGCCACCGGCAGCCCGGCGCGCGCCGCGGTGGTGTGGCAGATCGACCTGCGGCGCGAGCTGGGTGCGCAGCTCGAGACCCCGGCGCGCGAGCCCGGTGCGCAGGTGCTGGCCACGCTGTGGCTGCGCGACGGTGACCGGCTGGTCGGCCTGAGCGAGGGCGACGGCAGCATCGGCGGACCACCGCGCGTGGTGATGGCCGTGGCAACGGCCGATGCCGGCGCACCGGTGGTGCGCGCGCTGCGCGGCGAGCTGCGCACCGGCCAGCCGCTGGCCGTGACAGCCGATGCCGCGGCCGACGGTGGCCCCGCGCTGGTGCTGCTGCAGCCGCTGGCCGGCACCGGCTGGTGGCTGCAGGCCAGCCTGCCGCTGGCGCCGGTGCAGGCCCAGGCCTGGCGCCAGACCGCGATCATCCTCGCTGCCGCGCTGGCCATGCTGGCGGTGCTGGGCCTGGTGGCGCGGGTGATGCGCCAGCGCCTGGCGCTGGCCGAGGTGCAGAGCACGGCCCAGCTGCAGCAGGAGCGCCTGCACGCGCTGGCCCTGCTCGAGGCCATCAGCGAGCACTCCACCGACGCCATCTTCGCCAAGGACCTGCAGGGGCGCTACCTGCTGTTCAACCGCGAGGCTGCGCGCGTCACCGGCCGCAGTGCCGCGGCGGTGGTCGGCCGCGACGACCGCGAGCTGTTCTCCCCCGACGAGGCCGCCCAGTTGATGGCCAACGACGCCGCGGTGCTGGCCGAGGGCGTGGTGCGCAGCTTCGAGGAGCACCTGGTCACCGTGGACGGCCCCACCGTGTACCTGGCCACCAAGGGGCCGCTGCGCGATGCCGAGGGCCGCGTCAGCGGGCTGTTCGGCGTCTCGCGCAACATCACCGAGCTGGCGCGGCTGCGCCACGATCTGGAGCAGTCGCACGCGTCGCTGGAGCGCGCGGTGGCCGAGCGCACCGAATCGCTGCACGAATCGCATGCCCGGCTGGCCGATGCCGAGCGCTTCACCCGCACCGTGCTCAACGGCGTGTCGGGCCGCGTGGCCTACTGGGACCGGGAACTGCGCCTGCGCTATGCCAACCGCGCCTGGTTCAGCTGGAACCGCCTGGATCCCGACCACGCCCTGGGCCGCACCGCCATCGAGCTGCGGCCGGATTTCGCGACCAGCGGCATCGAGCAGCGGCTGCGTGAATCGCTGGCCGGCCACAGCCAGCGCTTCGAGCGCGAGACCTGGCGCGACGGCCGCCGGCAGGTGCACCAGCTGGAGCACCTGCCCGACATCGTGGACGGCCAGGTGCGCGGCGTCATCGTGCTGGCCACCGACATCAGCGACCAGAAGGACGCCCAGGCCTCGCTGGAGCAGGCACGCGACGCTGCCGAGGCCGCCAACCGCGCCAAGAGTGCCTTCCTGGCCAACATGAGCCATGAGATCCGCACGCCGATGAACGCCATCATCGGCCTGGCCCACCTGATCCGCCGCGACAGCCGCGACACACTGCAGCGCGAGCGCGTCGACCGCCTGAGCGCCGCCGCGCAGCACCTGCTGCAGCTGATCGACGACGTGCTCGACCTGTCCAAGATCGAGGCCGGCAAGCTGGTGCTGGAGTCCAGCGTGTTCTCGGTGGAGGCGCTGATGGTGCGCGCCTGCGAGATGGTGGGCGAGCGCGCGCGCGCCAAGGGCCTGGAACTGGTGCTCGACACCGACCACCTGCCGGCGCGCCTGCGCGGCGACAGCACACGGCTGGCCCAGGCGCTGCTGAACCTGCTGTCCAACGCGGTGAAGTTCACCGAGCGGGGCTGGGTGCGCCTGCTGGGCGAGCGCCTGCGCGAGCACGAGGGCCGCATGGAGGTGCGGTTCGAGGTGCGCGACACCGGCATCGGCATCGCGCCCGAGCAGCAGGCCCAGCTGTTCAGCCCCTTCGTGCAGGCCGACGCGGGCACCACGCGGCGTTTTGGCGGCACCGGCCTGGGCCTGGCGCTCACCCGGCACCTGGCGCGGCTGATGAACGGCGATGCGGGCGTCAGCAGCACGCCGGGCGAGGGCAGCACCTTCTGGTTCACCGCCTGGCTGGACTGTGTCGACGGGCCCGAGGCAAGCGTCGAGCATGGCGGCCTGGAGCGCCTGCGCGCGCTGCTGGTCGACGACCTGCCCGAGTCGCGCGTGGCGCTGCGCGACCGGCTCGAACTGCTGGGTCTGGAGGTCGAGATGAGCGCCTCCGGCGAAGAGGCCATCCAGCGCGTGCAGCGCGCGCAGGCCACCGGTGGCGGCTACGACGTGCTGCTGATCGACTGGCGCATGGCACCGATGGACGGCATCCAGACGCTGCGCCAGCTGCGCGCGCTGCTGGGCGATGGCACGCCGCCCAGCCTGCTGGTCACGGCCTACGACGACCCGCAGATGCGCCAGCAGGCGCAGGAGGCTGGCTTCGGCGAGGTGCTGGTCAAGCCGATCGGCCCGTCGGTGCTGCACGATGCGCTGCTGCGCAATGTGCTGCGCCGCGGCCAGCCGCTGGCCGCGCCGCGCGAGACCGGTGGCGGCCGTGCCGAGGCCTTGCTGCGTGAACGCCATGCCGGCGCGCGCGTGCTGCTGGTGGACGACAACGCGGTGAACCGCGAGGTGGCCGCTGAGCTGCTGCATGCCGCCGGCCTGCAGGTGCTGCTGGCCGAGGAAGGCGAGCAGGCCGTGGCCGTGGCCACCGTCGACCGGCCCGATCTGATCCTGATGGACGTGCAGATGCCCGGCATGGACGGCCTGGCCGCCACGCGCGCGATCCGTGCCCTGGTGGGCCACCGCATGCCCATCCTGGCGATGACCGCCAATGCCTTCGGCGAAGACCGCGCCGCCTGCCTGGCCGCGGGCATGGACGACCACGTGGCCAAGCCGGTGGATCCTGAGCGTCTCTATGCGGCGCTGCTGCGCTGGTTGCCGACTTGATCGAAGGTGCCGACGGGCCCAGCGCCGGGCCGGCCACTGGCCGGAGGCCATTGGCCTTCAGCAGGCACAAACAGTCCGCAGGGACTGTTTGTGTCCGGCTTCAGTCCGCAAGCGGGCCCTCCCCACGGTCTGCCCTGCAGGGCAGACCGCTTCGCCAGGCACAAGCCGTCCTCAGGACGCCTTGTGTCCGGGCTCAGCCCGCCCGGCGGGTGGCTTCGCGTACCCGCGAAGCCGGGTGCCGTCAAGTGACGCGGCCGAACCACCACAGGCCCAGGCCGGCGCCCAGCAGCAGCAGCAGCGCCCCGCCGGCGGCGAACAGCGCGCTCACCTCGGTCTCCTGGGTCTGCACCACCAGGCGGCTGGACAGGCCTTCGTAGACCTGCTTCAGGTCTTGCGCGGTGCCGGCGTAGAAGTAGTTGCCGCGGGTGACCGTGGCGATGGTCTTGAGCGTTTCTTCATCGAGCCGCACGCGCATGCTCCAGCCCTCGAAGCCGATCACCTCGCCGGCCTTGGTGCCGATGCCCACGGTGAACACCTTCACGCCATGCTCGGCTGCCATCCTGGCGGCCTCCAGCGGGTCGGGGCCGGTGGTGCGCTGGCCGTCGGTGAGCAGGATCACCGCGGCCGAGCGGTAGCTGCCCGGCTCCACCGGCTCGGGCGGCTTCTTCGGCGGGCCGTCGGCCGGGCTGCCGGGCATGGCGCGCGCACCGGTGATCTGCGCCAGGTCGATGCCCTCATCAGGAAACAGCGTGGCCAGCGACAGCACCAGGCCCGAGCCGATGGCCGTGCCGCGCTGCAGCTGGAAACGGTCGATCGCCGCCACCACGTCGTCGCGGCTGAGCGTGGGGGCCTGCACCACCGCGGCAGTGCCGGCAAAGCTGACCACGCCGATGCGCACGCTGCGCGGCAGGCCGTCGACGAAGGCCTTGGCCGCATCCTGCGCCGCCACCAGGCGGTTGGGCAGCACATCGGCTGCGCGCATGCTGCCCGAGACGTCCATGGCCAGGATGATGGTCTGCTGCGCCGAGGGCAGCGTCAGCCGGGCCGTGGGCCGTGCGCCGGCCACGATCAGCAGCGCCAGGGCGGCCAGCAGCAGGGCCGGCGGCACGTGGCGGCGCCATCCCGGCCCGCGCCCCAGGGCCTGGCGGATCAGCGCCAGGCTGGGCACCTGCAGCACGCTGCGCCGGCGCCGGTGCAGCAGCGCCCAGTAGGCCAGCACGGCCAGCGGCAGCAGCAGCAGCGCCCACAGCGCCTGCGGCCACAGGAAGTCCAGCATGCGCAGCTGGGGCAGCCAGTCGGGCAGGGTCATGTCCAGTTCTCCGGCGCGCGGCGCGGGGCCGGCAGGCGCTGGCGCTGGCGGCGCAGTTGCACGCAGCGCAGCAGGGCCTGCAGCAGATCGTCGCCGGTGGCCAGCTCCAGCACATCCACCCCGGCGCCATGCAGCTGGGCCTGCACGGCGGCCTCGTGGTCGGTGGCCAGCGCGGCATACCGCGCGCGAAAGCCGGGGTCTTGCGTGTCCAGCAGCAGCTGCTCGCCGCTTTCGGCGTCCTGCACGGTCAGCAGGCCCAGGTCGGGCAGGGCCAGCTCGGCCGGGTCGAACAGGCGCACGGCCAGCACGTCGTGCCGCTGCGCCAGCCGGCCCAGCGGCGCCGCCCAGCCCGGCGCGCTGATGAAATCCGACAGCACGAACACCAGCGCGCGCCGCGGGATCAGCGCCAGCGCCTGGCTAAACAGATCGGCCAGCTGGGTGCCCGCGCCGGCGCCGGGCACTGCCGCCGCGCGCGCTGCGGCCGGCGCTGCGCCGCCGGTGGCCTGCAGCCGCGCCAGCAGCTGCAGCACCTGCATGCGCCCGCTGCGCGGCGCCAGCACGGCCTGCACGGCCTGCGGCCCCGTGCCTGCCGCCGGGCCGGCGCCGTACAGCAGCGCGCCCACGCGGTTGCCATGGCGCGTGAGCACCCGCGCCAGCGCGGCGGTGAAGGCCTCGGCCAGCGCGCGCTTGCTGCGCAGCGGCGTGGCCGGATCGCCGGCATCGGCCCCGGCGGCAAACACGCTGCCGAATGCCATGCTGCCGCTCAGATCCACCAGGAACCAGGCGCTGGTGTCGCGGTCTTCGGTGAACTGGCGCACATGCGGCACCTGCAGCCGCGCGGTGACGTTCCAGTCGATGTGGCGCACATCGTCGCCGCCCTGGTATTCGCGCAGGTCGGCCAGGTCCAGGCCGGCGCCGCGCGCCAGCGTGCGGTAGTCGCCCTGCAGCAAGCCGTCCAGGCGCTTGAGCACCGTCCACTCCAGGCGCTGCAGCAGGGCCTCGGCCGATCCGCCGGGGCCGTGCGGCGCCTGGCCGGCCTGGGCGCCGCGCGGCACCTGGCCGGCCGGGCGCGCCGCGGGTTCAGGCGTTCGGGCCATGCTGCAGTGTCTGCTCGGGCGGTGTCACCTGGGCCATCACGCGGGCGATCAGCGCGTCGGCATCCAGGCCCTCGGCCAGCGCCTCGTAGCTGGGCACCAGGCGGTGGCGCAGGCAGTCGGCGGCCAGGGCGGTGAGGTCTTCGGCCAGCGCGTAGCTGCGCCCGCGCATGAAGGCCAGCGCGCGCGCCGCCTCCACCAGCGCGATGCTGGCGCGCGGGCTGGCGCCGTACTGCAGGTACTTCTCCAGCCCGGCCAGGCCGTGCTTGGCCGGCCGCCGCGTGGCGCCCACCAGGCGCACGGCATACTGGATCAGGCTGGGGTCGACATACACCTCGCGGCACTGCTGCTGCAACGCCACCAGCTGGCCGGTGCCGGCCACCGCCTGCACCGCCAGCGCCGGGCCGATGACGCGCTGCACGATGACGAACTCTTCCTCGTCGCTGGGGTAGTCCACCAGCACCTTCATCATGAAGCGGTCGACCTGGGCCTCGGGCAGCGGGTAGGTGCCCTCGGTCTCGATCGGGTTCTGCGTGGCCATCACCACGAAGGGCTGCGGCAGCTTGTGCGACTCGCCGGCGATCGTCACCTGGCGCTCCTGCATCACCTCGAGCAGCGCGCTCTGC
>CAYPDO010000247.1:0-6856 GCA_964409495.1 uncultured Bordetella sp. | reverse complement strand
TGCCGCTGCTGATGCGCCAGCTGGGCCAGGCGCTGGCGATGCCGCTGCACCAGGGCCGCTTTGCCATCGCGCTGCCTGCCACCGCGGCGGGGCTGAACCTGTGGCCCATGGATGCCCAGCCGCTGATCGACGCCTTGTTGCGCGACATGGCGCCCGGCGATGCCGGCAGCACCCACATCTTCATCGTGGCGTCCGACCTCCGGCTGAAGCCGGCACGCTACAACCTGGCGGCCAGCTGGGGCGGCGCACAGGCGCCGCTGGGCTTGAGCATCGTGTCGCTGCACCGCCTGCAGACGCTGGACGGCCAGGGGCGCGACACCGATCCGCAGCGCACGGCCGACCGCGTGTTCAAGCTGGTGGCCAAGAACGTGGCGCGCCTGGCCGGATATGCCCCGCCGGAAGAGCGCTGCCTGATGGCATTTCCGCAAACCGCGGCCGATCTGGACGCCCTGCCCGAGAACTTCTGCGAGCCGGATCTGGCGGCACTGGTGCAGGCCGGCATTGCCGCCAGGCCGGCCGCGCCTGGCGCCCGGCCGGTCAGCGCCGACTGAGCACCAGGCGCAGCCCGCCACGCGGACGCAGCGTGACCTGCATCTCCGGCTCGCCCAGCGTCTGCCCGTCAATCGGCGCCAGCCGCCAGCGCTGCACCATCAGGGCCGCCACCAGCGTCATCTCCAGCAGCGCGAAGTGCTGGCCGATGCACACCCGCGGGCCGGTGCCGAAGGGCAGCCAGGCGCCGCGCGGTGGTGGCTCGTCACCGCCCAGGTGCACGGGCAGAAAGCGCTCGGGGCGAAAGGTCTCGGGGGACGGGTACCAGCGCGCATCGCGCTGCACCACCCACGGCGAGATGCGCACCAGCGCACCTTCGGGAATCGTCCATGGCCCGGCCTGCACCGGCGCGTGCGTGCGCCGCGTCAACAGTGCGCCCAGCGGCGGGTACAGGCGCAGCGCCTCCTTCAGCGTGGCGGTCAGCCAGGGCAGCTGCGGCAGGTCGTCGGCCGTGGGGTCGCGGCCGGCCAGCAGCCCATCCACCTCGGCGCGGGCGCGCGCCGCCGCCTCGGGGTGGTGCGCCATCAGGCCGCTCCACCACAGCAGCGCGCTGGCCGTGGTGTCGTGCCCGGCAGTGAACGTCACCAGGCACTGGTCCATCAGTTCCTGCGGGTCCAGGCCGGCGCCCTGCTCGTCGCGCACCGCCAGCAGCATGGCCAGCAGGTCGTCAGCCGCTGCGGCATCGGCCGGCGTGTCGCCGGCAGGGGCGGCGGCCAGCGCCGCCTGCCGCGCCGCGATGTGCCGCCGCACCAGCCCGTGCAGGATGGCGATGGCGCGGCGCTTGGCGGCCTTGCCGGGCAGGGGCAGCCAGTCGGGCAGCGTGACGGGCCAGAACATCTCGCGCATGGCGGTCTCGTTGGCGGTTTTCACGGCCCAGGCGGCATCGGCCGATTCCTGGGCACTGGCCGCGGTGCCGAACAGCGTGCGCAGGATCACGTCCATGGTCAGCCGCGTGAACAGCGCATCCATGTCCACCTCGGCGCGGTCGGCGCCCGGCGGCACCGCGGCATCGAGCGCCTGGTGTGCGGCCGCCACCATCAGCCGGCCGTAGCCGGCCACCCGCCTGGGTGAAAAACCGGGCTGCAGCATGCGGCGCTGGCGCTGCCAGGTGTCGCCCTCGGTGACCAGCACGTTCTGGCCCACCAGCTCGGCAAACACCTCGGGGCCACGTGCCCAGCGCTGCAGCTGCGCGTGCTGGTCCACCAGCACCTGGCGGATCAGCTCGGGGGCAAACAGGTCGTAGGCGCGTTCATGCACCAGCTGCATGAACGTGGCATCGCCATGCTGGCGCTGCAGGCGGGTGACAAAACCCAGGTAGTCGGCGCGCATTGCGCGCATGCAGCCCAGGCCCCACCAGGGGGTGGGCGGGCCCGGCGGCGTGGTGGGGGGGCAGGGGGAAGGCCTGGCCGGAATAGGGCCGGCCGGCGCGGGCTCAAGGGGGGCGGGTTGCGGCATGGCGGCATGCTGCGCCGCAGCGCCACGCGCTGTCTAGAAGCTTCACGACATCGCCAGGCCTTGCGCGCAATGTCGGCGGCCGGCTTCTACACTGCCGGCATGCCCAGCCCGATCAGCGCCGCCGGCACCACTGCCCCGCTGGCGCCCGACACCCGCTGCCATCTGCAGTTGCCGCGCGCCGCGCTGGGCGCCTGCATCCGCGCCTATGTCGAACGCGACACGCGCAACACCGTGCTCAGCGAGGCGCAGCGCTTCAACCACTTTCCGGCCACGCCCTACTGCTCGATGTTGTGGGTGCTGCACGGCTGCGGCGAGATCGTGGACACCGAGCGTCCGGATGCCGACGATCTGGCGCTGCACCCGCGCATGCCGCTGACCGCCGAGTGGCTGATCTCGGGCCCGCGCACGCGGCCGATGGTGAGCTGGAACCCCGGGCCGGCGCTGGGCTTCTGGGTGCTGTTGCAGCCCGATGCGCTGCACGCGCTGACCGGCCTGGACAGCATCGCCTGGTGCAACCAGACGCTGGCCGCCGCGCCGCTGCTGGCCGAGGCGCGCGACGGTGCCGCCTGGCAGGCCCTGGATCGCGCTGTGCGCGCTGCGCCCGACAGCGCCGGCCGCGTGGCTGCGGTGGAGGCTTTTCTGCACCCGCGCTGGCGGGCGGCGCGGCCGATGCAGCCGCTGGGCCTGCACCACACGCGCGACTGGGCGGTGGCGGTGGTGCAGCGCGCGGCCAGCTCAGGCCCGGGCCGCAGCCTGCGCCAGCTGGAGCGCCGCATCAAGCGCCACACCGGGCTGCCGATGCGCGAGCTGCGCGTGCTCAGCCGTGCCGAGCAGGCCTTCTTCCAGGCCCGCGCCGCGCAGGATTCGGCCCGCCTGAACTGGACCGATGTGGCCAGCGACGTGGGCTATGCCGACCAATCCCACCTGTGCCGTGAGACGCGCCGTGTCACCGGCTTCTCGCCGGAGGATTTGCGCCAGCGCATTGCCGGCGACGAGGCCTTCTGGGCCTACCGCCTGTGGACATGACGCCGCCGCTGCCCGTCGCGAGCACGGTCAGGTCTCGTCGCTGAAGGTCCGCAGTGCGGCCAGCAGGGCCGGCATCACCAGCCGGGCATGGCCGGCATCGGCAGCCTGCACCACGCCCTCGCGCTTGAGTGCCGAGACCAGGCGGCTGGCGGTTTCCACCGTCATGCCCAGCATGGCGCCCATCTGCTGGCGCGAGGGCAGCCACACGCGGCCGTCGGCATCGCCGAACTCGCTGATCTTCAACAGCAGGCGCAGCATGCGCCAGCGCGCGCTGCCGGCGGTCAGCTCGGTGAGCCATTCCTCGGCCTCGTCGAGCGCGGCCTGCCAGCGTTTCATCAGGTCGTGCAGCAACTCCGGGTGGCCCTGGGCCAGATCGTCGATCATCACCCGCGGCAGGCGGCACACCTTCAGCGGCGTGCAGGCCACGGCGTCGGACGAGTAGGTCTGGCCCAGCAGCGATTCCAGGCCGATCAGGTCGCCGCGGCCGGCCAGGCGCACGATGCGGCGCTCGCCGCGCTCGCTCATGCGCTCCAGGCGCACCACGCCCTCGCGCACGGTGAACGCGGCCAGCCCGGGATCGTTGGCCGAGAACAGGCGCTGGCCCGGCTGCACATGCAGGTCGGCGATGTGGCCGTGGATGTGTTCCAGCGCGCCGGCATCGAGCACGCCGAACAGCGAACTGCGCCGCACCCCGCAGTCCAGGCAGGTGCGCGCCTGCGGGCTGAACACCACATGCCGGACATTGGGCGGCGACGTGCTCGCCACGCCCACCGGCAGAACATCATGCTTTGCGCTCACAGCAACACCTTCATGCCGTTCCGGCCGTGCGCGTGCCTGGCGGCGCGCCGGAGCAGGCCGTCCCTGCCATACCCCCCCTGGGTAGGGCTTGAATCGAGTATGAGCCGCGGTTCTGGAGGTATCACCCCAGACTGGGACGTTCGATTGGGCGTGGCGTTCTCGCCACGTGCCGACGGCGCGCAAATCCTTGAGAACATGCGGCCATGGCACATCACTACCTCATCGGCTGGGAGCTCGGCGGCGGCCTCGGCCATGCCGGGCGCATCAAGCCGCTGGCCGCCGGCCTGCTGGCGAGTGGCCACGGCGTCACCCTGGTGCTGCGCGACCTGGTGCAAACCCAGCGCCTGCTGGCCGATCTGCCCTGCCCGAAGCTGCAGGCACCGGTGTGGCTGCACCGTGCGGTGGGTGTGCCCGAGCCGCAGGTCTCGCTGGCCGAGATCCTGATGGGCTGCGGCTACATCGACGCCGATGCGGTGGACGCGCTGGTGCAGGGCTGGCTGGCGCTGATGCGCCTGAGCCGGGCCCAGGCGGTGGTGGTGGACTACGCGCCCGCCGCGCTGATTGCCGCGCGCATCGCCGGCCTGCCGGCGGCCAGCGTGGGCATGGGCTTCTGGATGCCGCCGCACCAGCAGCCCATGCCGGCCTACCGCGACTGGGAGCCCATTGCCCCCGGCCGCGTGGCGCGCTCGGAACAGCGCGTGTTCGACAACATCAACCAGGTGCTCACGCGCCACGGGGCCGCGCCGCTGGCGCAGCTGAGCCAGCTGTTCTCGGGCGACATGCCGCTGCTGTGCAGCTGGCCCGAGGTGGACCACTATGACCGAGGTGCCGACGGTGCCGCCGAATGGCTGGGCCCCAACTTCCTGCCCGAGTCAGGCCGCGCGCTGGTCTGGCCAGACGGCCGCGGGCCGCGCGTGTTCGCCTACCTGAAGTCGGGCCACCCCGACCATCTGGCCGTGCTGCAGGCGCTGGTGGCGCTGGGTTGCCGCGTGGAGTGCTACCTGCCCGAGGTGGCCGGCGGCAAGCCGCCGCCGCTGGTGTCGCCGCAGATCCACTACGCCAGCGGGCCGGTGGATCTGCACCAGGCCAGCGCCGAGGCCGACTTGGTGGTGTGCCATGCCGGCCAGGCCACGGTGGCGCAGGCCCTGCTGGGCGGTGTGCCGTTGCTGCTGCTGCCGATGCAGGCTGAGCAGTTCCTGATGGCGCGGCAGGTCGAACGCGCCGGCATGGGCCTGAGCGCCGCGCTGCGCCGCCGGCCCACCGACTTCCAGGCGCTGATCGGCCCGCTGCTGGCGGCCGACGCGCCGCAGCGCCAGAGCGCACGCGCCTTCGCCGTGCGCCACGCCGATTTCAGCCATGCTGGCCAGGTGCAGCAGCTGCTGGCGCGGCTGGCGCAGCTGCCCGGCCTGCCGCTGCGGTGCTGAGTGCGCTGTCGGCCACAAAGCACCACAGGCCCCGTGGGGCCTGTGGCGAGCGCATGGCGACCGGCCTGGCGGCCGGCGCCGGTGCCGACGGTCAGCCGCGGCGGCGGCGTGCCGACCAGCCCAGGCCGGCCAGGGCCATGACCACCAGCGACAGCGCGCCGGGCTCGGGCACGGTAGCGCCAAAGGCCGGCGCGTTGGGATCGTTGATCAGCAGGGGCTGGAAGAACGGATTCAGGCCGAAGCTGAACGGATCGCCCGAGCTGCCCTGCGAGCCGCCGGTGGTGCCTTCGAGCTGGGTGATCTCTTCGTGGTGGATCACCGTTTCGGGCACGAACTCGCGCACCGTCGTGCATTCGCCACCGGGCTCCTCGCTGTTGGCAGCCATCTTGGCCAGCACGGCCACCTCGCCGTAGCCACCGCCGCCGTAGCCGTAGCCGCAGTCCTGGTACTCGATCCAGTGCGCCGGAATCACCTCGTCCCAGCCCGGGATGACGGTGGCCGTGCCGTTCACCGCGTCGCCCTTGGCCGTCGAGTTCAGCACATAGGTCAGGCTCACCGACTCGCCGGCGTTCAGCACGCCCAGGTCCAGCGAATGGGCGCCACCTTCCACGGTGCGCGAGGTGCCGCTGCCGCCGTAGATGTCTTCACCGGTCTCGGTGTAGGTGATGCCGCCGGCGTCCTGGCGCAGATAGGCCGAGCTGGCCCAGCTGGCGCGGTTGTCGGACGTGGTGATCGCGAAGCCCACGCTGGCCTCGGCGAACTGGCTGGCGGTGTACGCGAAGGGCAGCAGGTTCAGCATGCCCGGCGTGATGTAGTAGTCGAATTTGACGGCCTGGGCGGTCAGGGCATCGTTGCTGATGTTCAGCGTGATCGAGAAGCTGCCGGTCACGTCGTACACGCCGGCGCCCGACGAGCGCGTGCCGAAGCTGCCGGAGGTGTTGCCATAGCTGTGCATGCCCACCGAGCTGACGCCCGAGCTGGTGAACTCCAGCACGTCCTTGGACGTGGGCGTGTCCAGCCACGGCGGCACATTGACCAGGGGGCCGCCGTTCATCGCGTAGGTGCCGGTGGCCAGCAGGCTGGTGTAGGTCACGCTCAGCGCATGGGCGCTCATCGGCGCGGCCAGGGCCAGCACGCTGGCGGCGGCCATCGGCGCCAGGGCCAGGAAACGGGATCTGCGGTGGGTCATCGGGAGCTCCTCACGGTACTTGGGCAATTCAGGCATCGCACTCTAGAACCGCGCGGGCATCGCCGGGGGCCGCAGCCCACCCGCCTGCGGGGGGCCCTTGCCCCACTCCGGGGGGCGCATTGGAAACAAGCTGTGTCGCGGCCAACGCCTCAGCAGCGCCCCCCGGTCGCGGCGGTGCTGCCGACTATGATGGTCGGTTGCCCTTGATCTGCCGCGCCCACATGTCCCGCCCCCTGCCACCCACTGCTGCTGCCGCGCCGGCCGTCGCTGCGAACCTGCCCGCCATCACCGCCTCCAGCCACCTGCAGATCCGCGGTGCGCGCACGCACAACCTCAAGGCCATCGACCTCGACATCCCCAAGCACGCCCTGGTGGTGATCACCGGGCTGTCGGGCTCGGGCAAGAGCAGCCTGGC
>CAYPDO010000246.1:4906-6857 GCA_964409495.1 uncultured Bordetella sp. | reverse complement strand
CCACGCGCCAGCGCTGCCCGCCCAGCACCACCTCGAAGGCCACCGGCTGCGTGCCGGGCTCGAGCACGCGGCCCTCGTCGTAGCGCTCGCGGCCGTTGTCGAAGGCGAACAGGTGCATCTTGTCGTAGCGCGCCAGGCGCCGGCCGTCGGGGCCCCAGGCCAGGCAGCTGTTGCGCACATGGCCGGCATCGGCGCCACGCAGCGGCAAGGTGCCGCCGATCACCACCAGCCCGTGGCGCTGCGCGGCGCCGGCCAGGAAATCCTGGATCGGCCCGCCGCCGTCGGCCTCGGCGATGACCAGCTTGTCGTGGTCGTGGCGCCCCAGCAGGCAGAAGTATTCCGGCAGCGCCACCAGCTGCGCGCCGGCGGCGGCGGCCTCGGCGATCAGGCGGCCGGCAGTGGCCAGGTTGCGGTCCACATCGGGCGTGGACACCATCTGCAGGGCGGCGATGTTCAATGTCATGGGTGGATCATGACGCACCTGGCCCCGCGCGACCGCGGGTCCACCCGCCCCGCTCATCCAAAGGGATTGGCCGTGGCAAACCACAGGCCGATGCCGGTGGCGATGATGAAGGCGCCATCGGTCACGCCCACGGCCAGGAAGAACTTGGTCTGCAGCGCATCCATCAGCTCGGGCTGGCGCGCCGAGGCTTCGAGGAACTTCATCGTCGCCAGGCCGATGCCGATGCACGAGCCCAGCGCCGGGATGCCGATCAGCAGCGCCACGGCCAGTGGCAGCAGGGTGTTGGAAGCCATGTGCTTTCTCCCGTCAAGCAAGATGGATCAGGACTGCGCCAGCGCGGCGCCCGCGGCGGTGGCCGAGCGGCGCAGGCCGGCGCCCTGCAGCACCGCGAAGCCCAGCACGGCCACGGCCTGCAGCAGCACCCAGGCGCTGCCCAGGGCCGTGGGCGCCAGCAGGCCCGTGGCCAGGGCGGCCACGCTGGCCAGTGCCCAGCCCAGGTTGCCCAGCACCAGGGCCTGCACCAGCGGTGCCGCCAGCGTGCGGCTGCGCGCCAGCCACAGCAGCGCTGCGGCCCACAGCAGCATGAACACGCCGGTGTCGGTGAGCAGCGCGGGCGGCAGGCCCAGCCAGGCGGCCACATGCCCGCCGGGGGCCAGGTGCAAGACCGCGGCGGCGGTGCTGATCACCGCATCAAGCAGCAGGGCGCCGCGCAGCAGCGGCGAGGACAGGACGGTGCGCATGGATGGGCTCCAGGTTTGGGGGGGTTGTCGGGTTCGGACAGCTGCATTCTTCGCAGCCGCCTGCCGCGCCGCGATTCCCTGCGAGGTAATGGCCGTGCAGCGGCGCGGCGCCGCAGAATCCGCCAACGCCGCCCGTCCGGGCCGCTTGACGCCGCCGCCCCACGATGCCCAGCCCCAGCCAGACCCAGCCCCCTCCGGCCCTGCCCCCGGCCCAGCGCGCCCTGCGTGCCCCGCGCGATGCCGGCAGCTCCGGCGTGGGCCCGCTGCTGCGCGAGTGGCGCACGCGGCGCCGGCGCAGCCAGATGGATCTGGCGCTCGATGTGGGCGTGTCGCCGCGCCATCTGAGCTTCATCGAGACCGGCCGCGCGCGGCCCAGTGCGGCCATGGTGCTGGCGCTGGCCGAGCAGCTGGCGCTGCCGCTGCGCGAGCGCAACCGCCTGCTGATGGCCGCCGGCCATGCGCCGCGCTTCGGCCAGCGCAGCCTGGACGCGCCCGAGATGGCCGCCGTGCGCACCGCGCTGCAGCGCCTGCTGGACGCCCACCACCCCTACCCCGGTGTGGTGCTCGACCGCCACTGGAACGTGCTGCTGGCCAATGGCGCCGCCCAGGCCCTGGTGGGCCTGCTGCCGCCGGCGCTGCTGGGCCCGCCGCTGAACATCATCCGCGCCAGCCTGCACCCGCAGGGCTTTGCCGCGGCCACGACCAATTTCGCCGAATGGGGCGGCTACCTGATCGACGCGCTGCAGCG
>CAYPDO010000246.1:0-4806 GCA_964409495.1 uncultured Bordetella sp. | reverse complement strand
GCCTTCGGCACGCCGCGCGACATCACGCTGGACGAGCTGGCGGTGGAGCTGTTCTACCCGGCCGATGCGGCCAGCGAGGCGCTGCTGCGCGGCGCGGCGTCAGCGGCTGGCGCCTGAGGCGGCGGCGCGCCCCGCGCTGGCCGCCGGCGCGGCCTCACCGGGCGCACGCTCGATGCGCTCGACCTTGGGGTCGTCCCAGCTGCCGCTGATGCGGAACTCGCGCAGGCTGGCCTGGCGCAGCGGCTCGCGCAGGATCCACTGGCCCAGGAAGGCGCCCAGGCCGATGGCCGGGTTCACCGCCACATACGCCAGCGACGCGCTGGCGGTGTTGAGCTCGGGCACCACCACCACATGCAGGTCCTGCGTGGCGCGGGCGATGTCGGCCGCGCCCTCCATCAGCACCGCGGCCTGCAGGCCGCGCATGCGCAGGTTGTGGGTTTCGGCCACGCCGCGGCGCACGCGCACGTCGCCCACCACATCGTCGAAGCCGAAGCCTTCAGCAAACACATCGCGAAAATCCAACACCAGGCGCCGCGGCAGGGCCTGCAGGCTCAGCACGCCCAGCAGCCGGCCGGCGCCGGCATCGGCCTTGAGGAACTGGCCGCCCTCCAGTGCCACCTGGAAGCCGCCGTCCAGCGTGGGCAGGTCCAGCGCCAGCGGCGAGCCTTCCCAGCCCAGCGTGCCCTGCAGCCGGCCCTTGGCACCCTTGACCATGCGGCCGAAGCCCAGGCGTTCGAGCAGCGCGCCGCCATCGGCGATGTCGAGCTTGAAATCCAGCGCCATGCGCCGCCGCGCCGGATCGCCCGGCACCGCCTGCCACTGGCCGCTGGCGGCCAGCTTGGCGTCGGCGTTGTCCAGCGCCAGCTTGTCCAGCCGCCATTGCGCGCGCGGTGCACCATCGGGCCCCGGCGCGCTGCGGTTCACCGCCTCCACCGCCAGGTGGCCCAGCGCCTTGCCGCTCAGCTCGAAGGCGGCGATGTCGATGTCCAGCGCCGGCACGCTGGCCGGCACGCGGTCAAGCAGGCCGGCCATGCCATCGGCCTCGGACGGCGGCACCGACAAGCGCGCCAGCCGCGCCTTGATGCGCCCGGCCGCCTGCCCGGCGCGCGCATCGCGCCACTCCAGGCTGCCGCTGGTCTGGTCGGCACTGACTTGCGCGCGCCAGCCCTCCTCGCCGGGCTGGTTCACGCGCTGCAGCTCCAGCGTCAGGCCGGTCAGGCGGCGGCCTTCGGCCAGCAGCTCGGGCGTCTGCAGGCGGATGCCGTGCGGCAGCAGCGCGGCCAGGCCAGCGCCGCTGCTGGCGGCCGCCGCGGTGGCCGCCAGCGGCGCGCCAGGCGCCCACAGCGCGCGCCAGGCGTCGAGATCCAGCGCGGGCAGCACCAGCGTGGCGCGGCCGCCGGCCGCCGGCTCGGGCAGCGGCGCCGCCCAGGCCCAGGCCGAGCGCAGCAGCTGCGGCTCGGGGCCGGAGATGTCGCGCAGCAGTGCGGCCTGCAGCGGGCCCAGTTCCAGGCGCAGCAGGTCGCGGCTGGCCGGCGCCGCGGCAAGTCCCGCCACACGCGGCTCGGGCTGCAGCGTGGTGCTGAGCTTGAGCGGCAGCGTCTCGCCGGCCAGCTTGCGCAGCGGTGCCGGCAGGTCGATGCTGATGCCTTGCAGCGTGCTGGCCAGCTGCAGCTCGGTTTGCCCGCGCTGCACGCTGAGCTGCAGCCGGTAAGGTGCCTGGCCCTGCACGCGGCCCTGCCACTGGCTGGCGGCGCGGGCCACGGCGCCCAGTTCGGTGGCGCGGCGCAGGCCATCGAGGCTGGCCGTGCCGCTGGCCACGAAGCGCAGGCTGCCATCGGCCTGGCTGCCGCCGTCAATCTGCACCTCGCCGCCCAGCGCCTGGGCCAGCACGCCGGGCACCTGCACGCCGCGGTGCGTGAAATCGATGCGGCCGCGCGCATTGGCCAGCGGCGGCAGCCCGGGCCGCAGGCGCAGCTCGTTGCCGGCCAGCAGCACGCTGCCACGCAGCACCGTGTCGACCGAATGGTCCAGCGGGATGTTCAGGCCCAGGCGCAGCTCGGCCGTGCCGCTGGCGCTGACCGGCGCCAGGGCCTGGTCGATCCAGCCGCCGATCGGCGTGGTGGCCACATAGCGCAGCAGATCCGAGGCCGGGCCGCGCGCCACGCCTTCCAGCTCGAGCAGGGCCTGCGGTGACAGGTCGCGGATGCGGCCCTGCACGTCCACCAGCTCCACGCCCCACAGCCGGCCGCGGGTTTTCTGGAACTGCATGCTGTTGCGCTCGAACACCAGCTCGCCGCTCACCTGGCCGAAGGCCGGCCAGGTTTCACCCGGGCCGGGCGGCACCGGCGCCAGGGTCACGTCGCGCAGCTCGGCGGCGATGCGGAAATCGCCATCGCGGCGGTTGACGAACGGAAACTCCCACAGGTCGCCCTTGACGCGAAAGGCCACGTTGTGCAGCTCGCCGCCCTGCACCGCGCGGCGCACCCAGGCGCGCGTGTCGGGGCCGATGCCGGTGGGCAGGTAGCGCCCCACCGCGGTGGCCTGGGCGCGCTGCAGCCGGCCGCTGAGCTCCAGCACGCCGGGCAGGCGCCCGCCCTTGGCGAAATCGGGGCCGCTGCCGGTGCGCCAGCTGGCGCTGGCCTCGCCACTGGCGTCATCGTTGGCAAAGCGCACCTTGTCCAGCTTCAGCTCGATGCGCGGCGGCGCCTCGGGCGTGGCGCCGGCGGCAATGCGCCATTGCAGCTGCGCCGAGAAGCTCTTCAGCGGCACCACCGCCTGCTCGAACACGCCGGGAAACTCCAGCGCGCCATCGCTCAGCGCCAGCGTGGCCTGGCCGCCGGTCTCGCCGGCACTGATGTCCAGGTTGGCGCCGCGCCAGCCAGGCCGGCCCACGCCGTCGGCCGTGGGCGCCGGCGCGGCGGCGATGGCCATGTCGCGCACCGTGGCGCGCACCTGGTAGCCGCCGGGCGCGTCCAGCGGGCCGCGCCAGCTGGCCGAGAGCTTTTCCACCGTGCCCTGTGGCGCGAGCTGCTGCAGCAGCTCGCGCAGGCTGCGACCGATGGGCAGGCGCTCGGCCAGTTCGGCCAGCGGCGCCAGATCGAGCCGGTCGGCGCTGAGCTCGCCGCCGGTGACCGGCGCGCTGTCGGCGGCCAGCGCGGTGGCGGAAGCCGCCGCAGCCGCCGCAGCCGATGCGGCGGGTGGCGCACCGGCACCGGCACCGGCACTGGCCGCGGCCGTGGGCGCCGCGCCCGCGCCCAGCGCCTGGCGCTGCTGCCAGCGCAGGCCCAGGCTGCTGGGCGCCCAGCGGTGGCCGTCGGCCGTCTCGAAGCGCAGCCCGCTGGCGGCCACGCGCACGCCGGCCTCGTCGCGCTCGGCGCTCAGCCGGCCGGCGATGTGCCGGAAGGCCAGCGGCTCCAGCGCGCGGCCCAGGCGCAGCGACACATCGGCCAGCACCATGTCCACCGTGGCCGCGCGCGGCTGGGCCTGGTCCCAGTCGAGCCAGGCGCGCAGTGCACCGCCGCCCTGGTCCAGGTCCATCGGCAGATCCACATAGCGCCGCAGCTGCGACACATCGGCATGCGGCAGCTCGGCGTACAGGCTGCCCTTCCAGCGCCGCCAGTCGCCGGCGCGGGTGAACCCGGTGCGCAGCAGGCCCGAGCGGGTGAGCAGTGGCTGGCGCGCCTGGGCGATCAGCGTGAAGCGCTGTCCCCAGTCGGGCGGCGGCGTGGCGTCCAGGCGCAGCGCATGGCGCAGGCCGCGGTTGCGCAGCACCAGGCGCACATCGGCCAGCGCCAGCGGCGGCGCGGCGCGCAGCTCGTCCACCCAGCGCAGCTCGCCGCCGCGGATCACGAACTCGTGCTGCTCGAAGAACCAGTCGGCCGAGGCGCTGCCGTCCAGCGTGGCGCCGCCGCCGGCCACGTCCAGCCCGCCCACATGCCAGCGGCCGCGCGCGTCGCGGCGCACTTCCAGCCGGGCACCGTCGATCAGCAGTTGCTCAAAGCGCAGGTGCAGGGTCAGCAGCGCGGGCACCGACAGCGCCGCCGCCACGCGCGGCAGGCGCAGCGCCTCGCGGCCGCGCTCGTCGCGCAGCACCACGTCGCTCAGCTCGAAGGCCGGCACCCAGCTGCCACTGCGCACGGCGATGCGGCCGATGTTCACCGGAGCCCCGATGGCCCGGGTGGCTTCGCGTTCGACCCGGGGACGCCATTCGTCGATGCGGGGCAAAATCCCCCAGTGCAGGATCAGCCAGGCCAGCACGGCTAAGCTGGCGAAGCTCAACAGGGCGCCGATGGCGATGCGCCAGATGCGGTCGAGCAGCCGCCCCAGCAGCCGCCACAGGGCAGTGCCCGTGCGGGCGGCAAGCGACGAGAAGGACATGAATGAGGGACGAGCAGCACGCAGCCGGACAGCCTGGCCGCCGTCAACCGGCGTTCGGGGCACGCCGGGCGCCTTGCAACGGGCGTGCGCAGCGCGGCGCAATCTAGCACAGAGCCCCCGGCAGACCATGGGTTCCGAACTTCACACGGGCGATACACAGCCCCTGCCGCCGCCGCCCGCGGCGGCCGAGCACAGCCGCTATGTGCAGCGCATCCGCCGGCGTTATGCGGCCGAGTTGGCGCTGCTGCCGCCGGCCTGCAGCTGGCGCACCAGGGCGGCGGCCGCACGCTGCCCTCGGCGCTGCGCGTGGCGCGCCAGCTGGTGCTGGAGCGCCTGGTGGTGCTGGACGTGGAGCAGCGCGCGCCGCTGGCCACCGTCACCCACACCATGACCTGGCTGGCCGAGGCCACGCTGGAGATCGCGCTGGCC
>CAYPDO010000245.1:0-6860 GCA_964409495.1 uncultured Bordetella sp. | reverse complement strand
GCGCCAAGGAACTGCAGTGCATCAAGACCACGCTGCTGGCCAGCATGCAGGGCTATGCCCCGCAGGTGGCGGTGGAGTTCGGCCGCAAGGTGCTGCTGTCGACCGTGCGCCCGACCTTCAGCGAGCTTGAGCAGCACGTGAAGAAGAAGTGATGAGCGACGTCCTGCCGATGCTGGCGCATGCTGGAGGCACCGATGTCCGGTGACGCCAAGAAGCTCCAGCCGATCATCATCAAGCGCGTCAAGAAGGGCGGCCATGCCGCCCACGGCGGCGCCTGGAAGATCGCCTACGCCGACTTCGTGACCGCGATGATGGCCTTCTTCCTGCTGATGTGGCTGCTGGGCAGCACCACCGAGGGCGACAAGAAGGGCATTGCCGATTTCTTCAATTCGCCGCTGAAGGTGGCCTTGCTGAACGGTGGCTCGGGCTCGGGCGACTCGTCCAGCGTGATCAAGGGCGGCGGCACCGATCTCAGCCGCAGCAGCGGCCAGGTGAAGGCCGGCGACGTGAAGGCGCCGCGCCACACCATCAACCTGCAGCACCTGAAGGCCGAGCAAAAGCGTGCCGAAGGCGCAATGCTGCAGGAACTGAGCGAAAAAGTGCAGTCAGAGCTGCAAAACAGCCCGAAGCTGGCCCAGTTCGCGTCGCAGATCAAGCTCGACATGACCCGCGACGGCCTGCGCATCCAGATCGTTGACGAGCAGAACCGGCCGATGTTCGATTCCGGCAGCCCGCTGGTGAAGCCCTACATGCGCGAACTGCTGCGCGCCATCGGCAGCGTGCTGGGCGAGGTGCCCAACCGCATCACGCTGGAAGGGCACACCGACGCGATGGCGTTTCCGGGCGGCGACAAGGGCTATGGCAACTGGGAGCTGGCGGCCGACCGCGCCAACGCCGCGCGGCGCGAACTGATCGCCGGCGGCCTGGAAGACGACCGGGTGCTGCGCGTGCTGGGCCTGGCCTCGAGCCAGCCCTTCAACCCGGCCGACCCCAACGATCCGCAGAACCGGCGCATCAGCATCATCGTGATGAACCGCGACGCCGAGAACCGCTTCCTGCGTCCCGGTCAGGCCGAGACGGAAGAGGGCGCAGATGCGGCGCCGGCCCGGCCGGCCACGCCCCCGCCGGCGCGCTGAGCGTGTGCCACGGCCCGGAACAGCCGGGCCTTCCAGGCCCTGATCGGGCTCATGTTTTCCAGGCGGCTGCCTACCATGGTGACGAACTTCCCGTCACACGAGGGCCCCCGCCATGCGTGCTTTCGACAGCAGCCATCCACACACCGATCCGGCCGCCATCTGGCTGGGCGACACGCCCAGTCTGGCCGATGACGACCCGATGGCCCAGGTTCTGCCCTGGCTGGTGCAGCACCTGGGCATGGGCGAGGCGCTGGCGGCCGGCACCGGCCTGGACGACGCGGCCAGCCGCGAGCGTCCCGGCCAGCTGCTGGGTGCCTTGCAGCAGCTGGGCTTCGACACCCGGCTGGACCACGGGCCGGTCACGGCGCTGCAGGCCGGCGATCTGCCGGCGGTGCTGCGCCTGCGCACCGGCGACGCCTGTGTGCTGGTGGCCGTGCAGCCCGCCGCGGGCGGCCATCGCCGCTGTCAGGTGGTGGTGCTGACGCCCGAACCGATGGCCTTCACCGTCTCCGATGCCGACCTGGCGCGCGAATGCACCGGCCCCGCGCTGCTGATCCGCCGCCCCGTGGTCCGGGCCGAGCCACGGACCGAGTCCGCGCGCGGCAGTTCCGCGCTGGCACGGGCCTTGGCTGAACGCCGCGCCGCCCAGCGTGCGCCGGCCGCCGCGCCAAGCCCGCGTGTTCCGGTTGCGCCAGTTGCGCCGGTTGCGCCGGTTGCGCCGGTTGCGCGCCAGGAGCGCAGCGCTGTGATCGCCCCGATGCCGCTCGTGCCCAGCCCCGCCCGGGCGCCGATGGCGGATCTGCCGACGCTTGACGATGTGATCGAGGCCGACGAACTGGCCGAGCTGATGGCGCGCGCTGCGCAGCCCATGGCGGCCGACACCCTGACGAGCACCAC
Organism: uncultured Bordetella sp.; assembly: GCA_964409495.1. Taxonomy (GTDB): domain Bacteria; phylum Pseudomonadota; class Gammaproteobacteria; order Burkholderiales; family Burkholderiaceae_C; genus Pseudaquabacterium. The sequence continues at coordinate 4,827 of CAYPDO010000245.1, read as the reverse complement.
CATGCCGGCGCCGCCGCCGGTGGCCGCACGCCCACCGATGCCGGACCTGTCGCTGGACGACGCGCCGGTGTCGCCACCGATGGCTGCCGCCGCGCCGGCCCGCGCAAGCGCAGCGGCGCCAGAGGGCAGGGCGTTTGAAACCGTGCGCCGGCCGCCGGGCCCGGCTGCCGGCGCACCGGCCCCGGTGCGCGGGCTGGCAGTCGCGGCACCGCCCGAGCCTGCGGCCCTGGCCGCTGCGCCGCCCTATCCCGGCCCCGACGTGGTGCTGGATCTTGGTTTTCTCGATCGCCAGACCGGCGCCGGCCGGCTGCGTGGCCAGATCGGCCGCTGGCAGCACCGCCTGCGCAGCCAGTGGCAGGCGCTGGCCGGCGACCGGCCGCTGCCGGGCGTGTCGCGCCAGGCACGAGCGGCGCCGCCATCACGCTTGCCGGGTCGCGGTGACGGACCCGCCCTGGCCGGCGCGCCACCCTCGGCCGGCCGCCCGGCCGGCGCCGCCTGGCGACCACGTTTCGGGCTGGCCTGGCCACTGGGCCATGCGCCCACCGGCACGCCGGCCGCCAACGCCGCCGCCTCTGGCTGGCATGAACGCCGCGATCCCACGCTGGAGCCTTCGCTGCCAGACCCCGGCCCGCCGCCGGCCGCGCGCACGCCACGCCACATGCCCGCGCCGCGGCACAGGCCTGCCTTGCCGCGCACCGGTGAACAGGCCGCAACCCTGCCCTGGCCGGCCGATCTGGCCTGGGTTGATGAGCCCCTTGCCCCGCGCATGGCGCCGCCCGCCCCGGCTGCGGCCCATCGGCCAGCCCCGCCCGTGCTGGACCCGGCGCTGATGTACCGGCCCTCGGGCCAGGCGCCCGCGCCAGCCGCGCCGCCGCGGGCCACGCGCCGGCCGGCCGCCGCGATGGATCACCAGACCGCTCACCCGGGCAACCGCCCGCCGGACCGCCGGAGGGCCCCCCCGGGCTGGTCGGCGGCGATGCGCGCCTGGCTGTCCGCCACCCGTCAGCGCGCCGCCGGGCTGCGGGCTGCACCACCTGTCGAGCGCTTGCCCGGCCTGGCCGGGCCCTGGGCGCGCGCCGCCGCGCGCTGGCGCAGCGGTGTCCTGGGGGCTGGCTGGTTGCGCGTGCCACGTCTCGCGGGCCTGCGCCAGGCGCTTCAGCGCTGCCGGCCGCGGCTGCCGCGGGCCGGTGCGCTGGCACTGCGGCTGTTGCATGGCCTGGCTGAACACAGCGGCCTGGCGCGCGCCGCTGCCCGGCTGCGCCACTGGCGCGACCGGGCAGCCGCAGCGCCCTGGCCACGCTGGCTCGACGCACCGCTGTGGGCTGCCTGTGGCAGCGTCTGCCTGATCGATGGTCTGCCACTGGCCTGGGCACGCATGCTGTCGGCCAGCAGCCTGAGGGCGGCGGCAGGCCTGCTGCCCGGCCTGCTGCGCGATGCCCTGGCGGCCGACCAGGACCGTGCGGCGGCCGCGCTGGCGGTCGGCGGTGGCGCCGCAGCCGCGGCGCGACGCGGCCCGGCCGGCCTGCCACGGCGCGCCGTGCCCGGCGTGCCCTTGGCCGCCAATGCGGCGCATCTGGCCACACACCGGGCGCCGGCCACCGCCCCCGGCACCCCGGCTGGTGCCACGGCGCAGGCCCTGCCGGCGCCGTTCACCGGCCCGTCCACGCTGGCGATGGTGGCCGCGCGTGCCGACAAGGTCGAGCGGGCGCGCATCCGCGGCATCGATGTGGCCACCACGCTGCGCCGGCGCAGCGAGGCGCAGTCGATGGGGCCGCCGCTGCCCGCCCGCGCACGCCGCGCGCCGCTGCGCGACAGCGGCCTGCTGGCTGCATGACGGCGTCAAAGCGTGGGGGATTGCACGCGCGGCGCCGGCGCTGCGCGGGCGATTCAAGTTCAGCCGGGCTCGACCGATAAGCCCGGAAGCCTGCCACCGAATGCACCCGCTCTGACCTGAGGAACGTCATGAATCCCGCCGACCTGAAATTCCTGATCGTCGACGACTTCTCCACCATGCGCCGCATCGTCCGCGGCCTGCTCAAGGAGATGGGCGCCAACAATGCCGACGAGGCCGAGGACGGCGCCGTTGCGCTGCAAATGCTGAAGAACGCGCGCTACGACTTCGTGGTCAGCGACATCAACATGCCCAACATGAACGGCTTTGACCTGCTCAAGGCGGTCAAGGCCGAGCCCACGCTCAAGCACATCCCGGTGCTGATGGTCACCGCCGAGGCGCGCAAGGAGGACATCCTGCTGGCCGCCCAGAGCGGTGCCGCCGGCTACGTGGTCAAACCCTTCACCAAGGCGACGCTGGAAGAGAAGGTGACCAAGATCATGCAGAAACTCCAGGCCGCTGCGGCCTGATGCACCGGAGCACGCCGCCATGAAGATGGAAGACGTTGGAGCGATGGTGCCGGCCGCGGCCGCAGGCTCGAGTGCCGCGGCCTCGCCCGAGGTGGTGCAGAAGATCGGCGAGATCACCCGGCTGCTGCACGACACGCTGCGCCAGCTGGGCGTGATGCCGCAGCTGCAGATCGCCGCCGATGGCCTGCCCGATGCGCGCAGCCGCCTGACCTATGTGGCCAACAAGACCGCCGCCGCGGCCGAGAAGGTGCTGAACCTGGTCGACCAGGCCAAGGCCGAGCAGGCCCACATTGCCGAGCAGACCCGGGCGCTGGCCCAGCAGCTCACCGTCGACCCGGTGCGCGCGATCGCCAGCGGCGCGGTGATGAACTTCGTCAGCGATGTCGAGCAGCGCACCAGCGCGGTCGACAACCACCTGACCGACATCATGATGGCGCAGGACTTCCACGACCTCACCGGCCAGGTGGTGCAGAAGGTGGTGGCCCTGGCCAACGAGCTGGAAGACAGCCTGGTGAAGCTGCTGGTGCAGGTGGTGCCGCCCGAGCAGCGCGAGAAGGTCGACCCCAATGTGCTGCACGGCCCCGTGGTCAATCCCGAGGGGCGCACCGACATCGTGGCCGACCAGGGTGAGGTGGATGACCTGCTCGCCAGCCTGGGGTTCTGAGCCCCCAAGTTTCTCGCGATGTGAAAGGCGGCCTGCGGGCCGCTTTCGTGTTTGTGCGCCGCCCATCGGCGGCCACGGCCAGGGGGGCGAATTGCCGCGGAATGCAGCCCTTATCGGGGCACCGGGGCAGGGGGGCGGCTCCTAGCATGAGCTTCTCATTTCCTGCCGTGACGGAGCCTGCATGTCCGCTGCCACCCTGAACCCGCCGAGCCCGAAGACCATGACGACGAGCACCGGAACCTCCACCCCTGCCGCACCGGCGCGCAGCCTGGTTGAACTGGTGCACGAGGCACAGCGCCTGCAGACCGCCGGCGACCTGGCCGGCGCGGTGCAGACCTACCGCGACTGGATTGCCGGCGCGCCGCAATCCATGGCCCATGTGGCCTGCTTCAACCTCGGCACGCTGCTGGGCGCGATGAACCGCAGCGACGAGGCCGAAAGCGCCTACCGCCGCGCCGTCGAGCTGCAGCCCGACTTTCCCCATGCCCGGCTGAACCTGGGCCATCTGCTCGAGCGCCGTGGCGAGCACGACGCGGCACTGGCGCAGTGGCAGGCGGTGCTCGACAGCAGCGCCCAGGCCGATCTGCGCGTGCATGCGCTGAACAACCGCGGCCGCCTGCTCGAGCAGCTGCGCCGCTACCCCGAGGCCGAGACCGAGCTCAAGCGCAGCCTCGAGCTCAACCCCGAGCAGCCCAATGTGGTGCAGCACTATGTGCACCTGCGCCAGAAGCAGTGCGAGTGGCCGGCCTGGCAGCCGGTGGGCGAGGTCACGCCCAACAAGCTGGTGATGGGCACCTCGCTGCTGGCCATGATGGGCCTGTCGGACGACCCCGCCATGCAGCTGCTGGCCGCGGTGCGCTTTGCCAGCGAGCGCGTGCCCAAGGCCCAGGCCGTGCCGCTGCACACGGTGTCGCCGCCGCGCAGCGGCAAGATCCGCATCGGCTACCTGTCGGGCGATCTGCACATGCATGCCGTGGGCCTGCTGACGCCCGAGCTGTTCGAGCTGCACGACCGCGAACGATTCGAGGTCTGGGCCTTCTGCTGGACACCCGAGAGCACCATGGGCCAGCGCCAGCGCATCCTGCGCGCGATGGACCATGTGGTGCGCCTGGACCAGGTGGACGACGCCACCGCCGCACGCCTGATCGCCGAGGCCGGCATCGACGTGCTGGTGGATCTGCAGGGCCTGACCAATGGCGCGCGCCCGGCCATCCTGGGCTACCGCGCCGCGCCGGTGCAGGTGAGCTACCTGGGCCTGCCCGGCACCTCGGGCCTGCCGGGCGTGGACTGGATCCTGGCCGACCACTTCGTGATGCCGCCCGAGCTGGAGCCCTTCTGCACCGAGCGGCCGATCCGCGTGCCGCACTGCTACCAGGTGAGCGACCGGCAGCGCCAGGTGGGCCGCACGCCCACACGCGCCGAGGCCGGCCTGCCGGATGGCAAGTTCGTGTACTGCTCGTTCAACAACAACCACAAGTTCACCGAGCCGGTGTTCTCGGCCTGGATGCGCATCCTGGCCGGCGTGCCCGACAGCGTGCTGTGGCTGCTGGCCGACAACGACACCGCGCAGGAGAACATGCTGCGCAGCGCCGACGCCCATGGCGTGGCGCGCGAGCGGCTGATCTTCGCGCCGCGTGCCGCGCCGCCCGATTACCTGGCGCGGTTCCGCTGCGCGGACCTGATGCTCGACACCTTCCCGTACAACGCCGGCACCACGGCCAGCGACGCGCTGTGGATGGGCCTGCCCATCGTCACCTGGGCCGGGCGCACCTATATCTCGCGCATGGCCGGCAGCCTGCTGC
>CAYPDO010000244.1:0-6874 GCA_964409495.1 uncultured Bordetella sp. | reverse complement strand
CGCCAACCCGCCCGGCGGGTGGCCTCGCGTACCCGCGAGGCCGGGTGCGCCATCCTTCAGGGCACAACCGCCAGGAACAGGAACGCCCCGAACACCACCAGGTGCACCGCGCCGTGCAGCACGGTGGCGCGGCCGCTGCCCAGCGTCAGCGTGCCCACCAGGAAGGTCAGCGTCAGCAGCACGGTCTGCATCGGCGGCATGCCCAGCACCAGTGGAAACGGGAACAGCGGCGACATCGCCGCCACCACCGGAATCGTCAGGCCGATGCTGGCCAGGCCCGAGCCCAGCGCCAGGTTCAGGCTGCTTTGCATGCGGTTGCCGCGCGCCGCGCGCACCGCCGCGCCGGTTTCGGGCAGCAGCACGATCAGCGCGATCAGCACGCCCACCAGCGACTTGGGCGCGCCGATGGCGGCCACGCCGGCCTCCAGCGCCGGCGCCAGCGCCTTGGCCAGGCCCACCACGCCCACCAGCGACAGCAGCAGCAGCCCGAAGGCGGCCCAGGCCACGCGGTCTGACGGCGGCGGCACATGGGCCTCGTCGTGGCCGGGCGTGCTGCGCTCGGCCTGGTGCACCGGCAGAAAGTAGTCGCGGTGCCGCACCGTCTGCACGAACACGTACACGCCGTACAGCGTGAGCGAGGCCACGCCGGCAAAGGCCAGCTGCGCAGCGCTGTAGGTGGGGCCGGCCGTGGTGGTGGTGAAGTTGGGCAGCACCAGCGCCAGCCCGGCCAGCGCGCCCAGCGCGGCCAGCGCCGGGCTGGTGCCGTCAACGCGGTAGGCCAGCACGCCGTGGCGCGCGCTGCCCACCACCATGCACAGGCCCACCACACCGTTGCAGACGATCATGATGGCCGAGTACACCGTGTCGCGCGCCAGCGCATTGGCCTGCTCGCCGCCGGCCAGCATCAGCGTGACGATCAGCGCCACCTCGATCACCGTGACGGCCACGGCCAGCACCAGGGTGCCGAAAGGCTCGCCGACGCGGTGCGCCACCACCTCGGCATGGTGGATGGCCGACATCACGACGGCGAACAGCGCCACCGCCAGGGCGGTGAGCGGCACACCGCCCAGCTGCTGCGCGCCGCGGCCGATCAGGGCCGCCACGGCCAGCACCGCGACGGCGGGCCCGAGCAGGCTCCACCACGGCAGGCCGGGTGGCAGCGGGGGCGGGGCGGCTGGAGGGGGCGACAGGTCCGGGCGCATGCGCCGATCCTAGGGCCAGCCGCGTGACCTCGCCGCCGCCCCGCGGACTTGTCCCCGGTTGACAGCCCGGCGCCGCGCGCCGATGGTGGCGGGCCCCGCACCGCCGCCCGAAAGCGACCGCCATGCACACCGCCCAGCACCAGCACATCGCCACCGTGATGCAGGTGGCCCAGCGCGGCGTGGCAGCGGCCGCCGCGGCCCGGCATGAGCAGGTGATCCGCGACAGCTGGCTGCGCTGCGTGCAGCAGCACCGGCTGGACCCCACGCGCATGCAGGAGGCCGTGATCCTGCCGCAGCAGCGCCTGCGCGAGCACCAGGACCAGATGGAGGCCTTCCTGCACATCGCCCGCCATGGCCTGGAGGCGCTGTACCAGCAGGTGGCGGGCCTGGGCTATGTGGTGCTGCTCACCGATGCGCGCGGCGTCACGGTGGATTTTCTGGGCGATCTGGTGGTCGAGCCCAGCCTGCGCCGCGCCGGCCTGTACCTGGGCGCCGACTGGAGCGAGCACCATGCCGGCACCTGCGGCGTGGGCACCTGCATCAGCACCGGCCAGGCGCTCACGGTGCACCTGGATGACCATTTCGACGCCACCCACATCCCGCTGACCTGCACCGCCGCGCCGGTGTTCAGCCCCAGCGGCGAGCTCAGCGCGGTGCTCGACATCTCGCAGCTCACCAGCAGCCAGCCCAAGAGCAGCCAGCACCTCGCGCTGCAGCTGGTCAAGGTGTATGCGCAGCATGTGGAGAACGCGCAGTTCCTGCACCGCTTCCGCCATGACTGGGTGCTGCGCCTGAGCCCGGCGCCGCAGTTCCTGGACGTGAACCCCGACTACCTGGTGGCGCTGGATGCCGGCGGCCGGCTGATCGGCCACAACCGCCGCGCGCAGCTGCTGCTGCAGGGCCTGCCGGCGCTGCAGGGCCGGCCGCTGCTGGGCCAGCCGCTGACGGCGTGGCTGGAGGCGCGCCCGGAAGACCTGGGCCGCTTCGTCGCCGCACGGCCGGCCGACCAGCGCGCGGTGGTGCTGGCCGGCGGCGGGCGGCTGCTGTTCCTGCTGGCCTCGCCGCCGCCGGCGGCGGTGCGCGCGCCGGTGAGCGCGCCCGAACCCGAGCGCCGGGTGCTGCCGGCGCCGCTGGCGGCGCTGTCGGGCGGTGATGCACGGCTGGACCGCCAGCTCGAGCGCGCCGCGCGCCTGGTCAACAGCCCCGTGAGCCTGCTGCTCACCGGCGAGACCGGCAGCGGCAAGGAGTTCTTCGCCAAGGCCCTGCATGCCGCCAGCCAGCGCCGCGGCCGGCCCTTCGTGGCCGTGAACTGCGCCGCCATTCCCGAGGGCCTGATCGAGAGCGAGCTGTTCGGCCACCTGCCGGGCAGCTTCACCGGCGCCGGGCCGCGCGCCAAGCGCGGGCTGATCCAGGGCGCCGACGGCGGCACGCTGTTCCTCGACGAGATCGGCGACATGCCCAAGGCCCTGCAGGCGCGGCTGCTGCGCGTGCTGGCCGAGCGCGAGGTGCTGCCCGTCGGTGCCAGCCGGCCGGTGCCGGTGGACATCCGCGTGATCGCCGCCACGCACTGCGCGCTGGAGACCCTGGTGCGCGAGGGCCGGTTCCGCGACGACCTGTACTACCGGCTCAACGGTGCGCACTTCCAGCTGCCGCCGCTGCGCGAGCGCGCCGACCTGGGCGTGATGATCGACCGGCTGCTGGCCGCGCCGCGCGGCGCGGGCCAGCGGCCCGCCGACGCGGCCGAGCGCCCGCCGCTGCTCTCGCCCGAGGCCCGCGCGCTGCTGCTGGCGCACCGCTGGCCCGGCAATCTTCGTGAGCTGGCCAATGCCCTGGCCTATGCGCGCAGCGTGTGCAGCGACGGCGTCATCCAGCCGGCCGACCTGCCCGATGCGCTGCTGGCGCACCTGCAGGCGCCCCCGGCGGCCCCCGCGCTGCCTGCACGGGCCGGCGCCGATGCGGACGACACCGGCGCCAGCCTGGCCGGCGCGGCCGGTGAGGGCGAGGCCCTGCGCCAGGCCTTGCGCGCGGCGCACTGGAATGTCTCGGCGCTGGCGCGGCAATGGGGCTGCTCGCGCATGACGCTGTACCGCCGCATGGCGCGCTGGGGGGTGAAGTCGCCCAACGCGCGCGACGGCGATGGCGATGCCCCGGCTGCGCCCGACCGCGAGCCACCTGTCACACCGGGGCTGTGACACCTGTCTCGCTGTGACAGCCCCAGCGGTGTCGCCCGGCGGGCCGCTCACCATTGCTGCAATGCAATAGGCGTGGTCGTTCCAGCCGCTGCCGGCCCAGGGCCAGGGCCGCGCCCAGGCCATGCCGCGGTGCAGCAAGTCCGATCCCCCACGGCCGATGCCGGCACGCGGCACGCCGCTTGCGCTTCATCACGGCCCGCGGCACCACGGCCTGCGCCGCGGCAACGCAACCCTTGATGGAGACAAGACGATGAGTGAATCCCAAGCCAACACCGCGGCGCGCACCTGGCTGGCCGCGTTCGACGCCGCGTTGACGGCACGCGACCTGGACGCCGCCACGGCCCTGTTCGGCGCCGAGTGCTACTGGCGCGACCTGGTCAGCTTCACCTGGAACATCTGCACGCAGGAAAGCCCGGCCCAGGTGCGGGCGATGCTGGCCGCGCGGCTGGACGACGTGGCACCGTCGAACTGGCAGCTCGACGGCGACGCCGCCGAGGCCGATGGCATCACCGAGGCCTGGTTCACGTTCGAGACCCGGCTGTCACGCGGCAAGGGCCTGCTGCGCCTGAAGCACGAGAACGGGCAACACAAGGCCTGGACGCTCCTGACCACGATGGTGGAGCTGAAGGGCCATGAAGAAAAGACCGGCGAGCACCGCGCCGCCGGCGCCGAGCATGGCGTGCACAAGGGGCGCAAGAGCTGGTCGGAGCTGAAGGCCGAGGAAGCCGCCACGCTGGGCCACAGCGTGCAGCCCGAGGTGGTGATCATCGGCGGCGGCCAGGGCGGCATCGCACTGGCGGCACGGCTGCGGCGCCTGGGCGTGTCGCACCTGGTGATCGAGAAGAACGCCAAGCCCGGCGACAGCTGGCGCCGCCGCTACAAGAGCCTGTGCCTGCACGACCCCGTGTGGTACGACCACCTGCCCTACCTGCCGTTCCCGAACGACTGGCCGGTGTTCGCGCCCAAGGACAAGATCGGCGACTGGCTGGAGGCCTACGTCAAGATCATGGAGATCAACTACTGGGCGTCGACCGAGGCCCAGGGCTGCCGCTACGACGAGCAGGCCCAGCGCTGGGACGTGACCGTGCGTCGCGACGGCCAGACCCTTGTGCTGCACCCCAAGGAGTTGGTGATCGCGCTGGGTGTCTCGGGCTATGCCAACGTGCCCAAGATCCCGGGCGCCGAGACCTTCGAGGGCGACCAGCACCACAGCAGCCGGCACCCCGGCCCCGACGCCTGCAAGGGCAAGAAGGTGGTGGTGCTGGGCAGCAACAACTCGGCCCACGACATCTGCGCCGCGCTGTGGGAGAACGATGTCGACGTGACCATGGTGCAGCGCAGCTCCACCCACATCGCCCCCAGTGCGGCGCTGATGGAGCTGGCCCTCGGCGGCCTGTACAGCGAGCAGGCGGTGAAGAACGGCATCGACCACCACAAGGGCGACCTGATCTTCGCCAGCGTGCCGTACAAGATCATGCACACCTTCCACATCCCCGTGTACGAGGAGATGAAGCGCCGCGAGGCCGATCTGTACGGCCGGCTGGAGAAGGCTGGCTTCATGCTGGACTTCGGCGCCGACGGCTCCGGCCTGTTCATGAAGTACCTTCGCCGCGGCTCGGGCTATTACATCGACGTGGGCGCCAGCGAACTGGTGGCCAACGGCAGCATCAAGCTCAAGAGCCGGGTCAACATCGAGCGCGTCAACCCGAAGAGCGTGACGCTGACCGACGGCACCGAGCTGCCGTGTGATGTGCTGGTCTACGCCACCGGCTACGGCTCGATGAACCAGTGGCTGGTGGACCTGATCTCGCCCGAGGTGGCCGACCGGGTGGGCAAGGTGTGGGGCCTGGGCAGCGACACGCCCAAGGACCCTGGCCCGTGGGAAGGTGAGCTGCGCAACATGTGGAAGCCCACGCAGGTGCCGCACCTGTGGATCCACGGCGGCAACCTGCACCAGAGCCGGCACTACTCGCAGTTCCTGTCGTTGCAGCTGAAGGCGCGGCTGGCGGGGATCCCGACGCCGGTGTACGGGCAGGCGCAGGTGCACCACACCCGTTAGGCAAACTACAGCGGTAAAGCGCTGGTGCACTTGATCTCGTCGAGACAGACGGTCGAGTGCACCGCGCCCACGCCCGGCGCGCGCATCAGCGTGCCCATCAGGAAGTCCGACAGGCTCTTCAGGTCACGCGCCACCACCTTGAGCACATAGTCGGCATCGCCGGTCACGGCGTAGCACTCCTGCACCTGCGGCAGGTCGCCGATCAGGGCCTTGAAGTCGGCGATCTGGCCGACATGGCCGCGCTCCATCGTCACGTGCACGAAGGCCACCACGTGCAGGCCCAGGGCCGCAGGCGCCAGCCGCGCCTCGTAGCGGGCGATCACGCCGGCCTCCTCCAGCCGGCGGTGGCGGCGGTTGCTCTGCGCCGGGCTCAGGTGCGCCGCCTCCGACAGAGCCTGCGCCGTGGCGCGCGCATCCAGCTGCAGCTTGCCCAGCAGGCGGCGGTCGATCGCGTCGAGCTCCACTTCGTCCATCGTCATCTCGCCATCAGGTGAATCGATGCGACGTTATCGCATGGATCGTGCGCATCACGGCCATTCGATGCGAACTCTTCGCGTCCCATGCTCCCTACAGTGCGCGGATTGATTTCCGTCAGGAGCGACAAGACCATGGCCGATCTGTTCGACAACCCGCTGGGCCTGATGGGCTTCGAGTTCGTGGAGTTCGCCTCCCCGGTGCCCGGCGTGCTGGAACCGCTGTTCGAGCAGATGGGCTTCAGCCTGGTGGCGCGCCACCGCAGCAAGGACGTGCTGCTGTACCGCCAGGGCGACTGCAACTTCATCGTCAACCGCGAGCCGAAGAGCCTGGCCGCCTATTTCGCCGCCGAGCATGGCCCCAGCGCCTGCGGCCTGGCCTTTCGCGTGCGCGACGCGCACAAGGCCTATGCGCTGGCGCTCGAGCGCGGCGCTCAGCCGGTGGAGATTCACACCGGGCCAATGGAGCTGCGCCTGCCGGCCATCAAGGGCATCGGCGGCGCGCCGCTGTACCTGATCGACCGCTACGAGGATGGCAAGAGCATCTACGACATCGACTTCGAGTTCCTGCCCGAATACCAGGCCTTCGAGCACCGCCACCCGGTGGGCCACGGCTTCAAGATGGTGGATCACCTGACCCACAACGTGTACCGCGGCCGCATGGCCTTCTGGGGCGGCTTCTACGAGCGCATCTTCGGCTTCCGCGAGATCCGCTATTTCGCGATCGAGGGCGAGTACACCGGCCTGACCAGCCGCGCGATGACCGCGCCCGACGGCCTGATCCGCATTCCGCTCAACGAGGAAAGCGGCAAGGGCAGCGGCCAGATCGAGGAGTTCCTGATGCAGTTCAACGGCGAGGGCATCCAGCACGTGGCCTTGCTGACCGACGACCTGCAAAAGAGCGTCGACGCGCTGCAGCTGGCCGGCATCCCGCTGATGACCGCGCCC
>CAYPDO010000243.1:0-6906 GCA_964409495.1 uncultured Bordetella sp. | reverse complement strand
CGAGCGCTTCGGCGGGCACCCCGGCCGGCTGGACCGCTTCGCCTGGCCGGTGACGCGTGAGCAGGCGCTGGAGGCGCTGTACCGCTTCGTCGACGAGCGTCTGCCGCGCTTCGGCCGCTACCAGGACGCGATGTGGCCGGGCGAGCCCTGGCTCTACCACGCGCACCTCGCCGCGGCGATGAACCTGAAGCTGATCCACCCGCGCGAGGCGGTGGCGGCTGCCGAGGCGGCCTACCACGCGGGCAAGGCGCCGCTGGCCAGCGCCGAGGGCTTCATCCGCCAGATCCTCGGCTGGCGCGAGTACGTGCGCGGCATCTACTGGACGCAGATGCCGGGCTACCTCGAGCGCAACGCGCTGCAGGCGCGCGAGGACCTGCCGGCCTGGTACTGGAGCGGCGACACCGACATGGCCTGCCTGCGCGACGCCATCGTGCAGACCCTGGAGCACGGCTACGCGCACCACATCCAGCGGCTGATGGTGACCGGGCTGTTCGCGCTGCTGTACGGCGTCGATCCGAAGCAGGTCCATGGCTGGTACCTGTCGGTCTACGTCGACGCGGTCGAGTGGGTCGAACTGCCCAACACCCTGGGCATGAGCCAGTACGCCGATGGCGGCCTGATGGCCAGCAAGCCCTACGTGGCCACCGGCAGGTACATCCAGCGCATGAGCCCGCATTGCAGCGGCTGCCGCTACGACCCGGCCGCGCGCAGCGGCGCCGATGCCTGCCCGTTCACCACGCTGTACTGGGATTTCCTGATGCGCCACGAGGCCAGCCTGGCCCGCAACCCGCGCATGGCGCTGCAGGTGAAGAACCTGGCGCGCCTGAGCGACGCGCAGCGCCAGGCGGTGATCGCGCGCGCGGCGGCCATCCGCGGCGGCACGCTGGGCGCCGATGGATCCAGCCCGCAAGGAGACGCCCACCATGCCGGATGACTTCGCCCCCACGCTGGCCGCGGCCCAGGCACGCCTGGCCGCGGTGCGGCCCGCGGCCTATGCGCGCACCCGCAACGCGCTGGACGGCGCGGTGACCGGGCTGTCGCCCTACATCACCCACGGCTTCGTCACGCTGGCCGAGGTGCTGGCCCATGTGAACGCCCGCCACCCGCTGGAGATGCAGCACAGGTTCGTGGCCGAGCTGGGCTGGCGCGCCTACTTCCGCCATGTCTGGCAGCACCGCGGCGATGGCATCCTGCGCTCGCTGCACCGCGGCCTGCTGCCCGACGACGCCTATGCCGACGAGCTGCCGGCCGACATCCGCCTGGCCTGCACCGGCGTGCCGGTGATCGACCAGGCGGTGCGCACGCTGTATGCCACCGGCATGCTGCACAACCATGCGCGCCTGTGGCTGGCCAGCTATGTGGTGCACCTGCGCCAAGTGCACTGGCGGGTGGGCGCCGACTGGCTGTATGGCCATCTGCTGGACGGTGATCTGGCCAGCAACCACCTCAGCTGGCAGTGGGTGTCGGCCACCGGCAGCCGCAAGCCCTACCTGTTCAATGCCGAGAACGTGGCACGTTTCGCGCCTGCGGCCTGGCACAGCCCCGGCACGCCGATCGACACCGACTACGCGACGCTGGAGCACCTGGCGCGCACGCCACGCGCACGCATCGCGGCGGCGGCCGATGTGCCGGCCGCCACCATGGCCGCGCGCACCGAGCCGCCGCTGTTCGAGACGCCGTCCAGCGCGCTGGGCCTGGACGCGCCCGATGCCGGCGCGGTGCGCGGCCGCGATGTCTGGCTGGTGCACCCGTGGAACATGGGCCGGCTGCCAGCCGACCTGGCGCAGGACGCCGTGGTGCTGGGCATCTTCGTGGCCGATTTCCACCAGGCCTGGCCCTGGAGCGAGCGGCGCTGGCGCTTCGTGAACAGCCGCATGGCCGATCTCAGCGCCCTGCGCTGGCATGGCAGCGCCGCCACGCTGCGCCGCGCGCTGGCCGGCGCCTGCCGCGTGCGCAGCACCGCCGAGCCGCACCTGGCCGCCTGGCTGCCACGCCTGGCGCGCTGCGAGCCCGCGCCGGCGCTGTTCGCGCCGGTGGACACGCCCTGCGATTCGTTCTCGCAGTGGTGGAGCCGGGTGTCGCGCGGCCTGGCCAGCGCCCAGGACCTGCTGGCCGCCCACGAGGTGCCGGCCTGCTGAGCAGGGCGCGGCTGTCGCGCCACGCTCAGGGCCGCAGCGCCTGCAGCTCGCGCCGCTCGAACAGGTAGTCGGTGTTGCCCTCGTGGCCGGCGGCACGGCTGGCACCGTACTGCGGCGTCTGCGGAAACTCCTTCACCACGCTCTGGCGGATGCGGCCGAACAGGTTGCCGCCGGGCTGCCAGGCATCCAGGCCATCCAGCGCGCGCATGAAGTGCCAGGCAAACACCGAGTGGCCGTTGCGGCCCTGGTCGGCCACCGGCTCGTCGCCGCCGCTGGACATCACCACCACCGCGCGGCGCTTCAGCAGATCATCGGCCTCGGTGCTGGTGGTCTGCAGGCGGTCCTGGCCCACCAGGCGGCCCGAATAGCAGCTGTCGGACACCAGCATCACCTGGCGCGCCCCCACCGCCGACACCATGCGCGCGATGTCGGCATTCGACACCCAGGTGTCGGGCTTGTCGCTGTCGCCATCGGCCGGCACCCAGAAGCCGGTGTCGGCCCCGTCCACCGGCACCACCACGCCATGGCCGGCGTAGTAGATGATGACCGAGTCGTTCGGCTCGGCCTCGAGCGCCAGCTGGTTGAAGGCCTTGATGATGGCCTCGCGGCTGGCGTTCTCGACCACGGTGGGCTCGTAGCCCAGGCGCAGCTGCAGCATGTCGCGCAGCGCGCGGGCATCGGGAACGGCACCGGTGAGCTCAGGGATGCGCCGGTCGGCGTACTTGTTGATGCCGATCACCAGTGCCAGCTTGCGCTCGATGGCCGGCAACGCCGCGCTCTTGACACGGCGCATCTTGTCGTCGCGCGCCTTCAGCTGCGCCGCCTTGGCCTGGGCCGCCTGGATCTCGCGCCGCAGCTGGTCGGTGATGATGCAGGCGCCGCTGTCCAGCTCGGCCAGCTTGACGCAGGGCCGCACATCGGCCAGCGCCGGATCCTGCTGCACGCGGTGCACGCCGCTGGAAAACACCTTGAGCTTGTAGCGCGCCCGTGCCGCCAGCAGGCTTTGCACCTCGTCGCGCGGCAGGCGCGAGAGGTCAAGCTCGGCATAGCCCATGGCCTCGCCCTCGCCGCCCAGGCCGGTGCCCAGGCGCTGCGTGATGGCGGCCAGCTCCTCGGCGCTGCGCTGCGCACCGGCCGCCGCCACGCCAGCCGCCGGCAGCGCGGCCTGCTCGCCGCTGCTGCGCTCCACGCTGGCCAGCGTGCGCTGGCCGGCGGCCTCGGGCGGCGTCAGCGCCACGGTCACGTCCAGCACGCGGCCCTGGGTGGGCGTGGACATGGCCAGCGGCGGCTGCACCGCCAGCAGCGCCGCACGCGTGGTCACGGTGTTGGCGGTGGTTGCCGGATCGGCCGGCGCCGCGGCGGGGGCCGGGGCCTGCAGCAGCAGCGCCGTGGCATTGCCCGGCGCCTGCTCAAAGCGGTAGTTGGCCGCCTGCAGGCCGCTGCCCAGCACCTCGTAGCGCCCCGGCAGGCTGGTGGTGCCGGCCGGGCTTTGCCACTGCAGCACGCCGGTGGTGGCCGAGGCCAGCGTTTCACCGGCCACGAAGCCACTCACGCTGCCGCCCAGGCCGGGCAGCGGCTGGCCGGCCGTGCCGGTGGCCGGGTTGGCCACATAGCTCAGCACCGCCTGCTGGATGGCCGCCTGCAGCGTGCCCGACACGCTGGGCAGGCGGTAGTTCAGGGCATCGGGGCCGCGCAGCTGGGCGCTCCAGCTGACATCGCGCGCGGCACCGGCCGTGGCACTGGTGAACTGGCCGGTGAGATCCAGCGTGACCCCGTCACCCGCCACGATGCCGCCCAGGCTGGCCCCCAGCCGGGCGCTGGTGCTGCCGTCATAGACCTTGGCCTCGGCCAGCAGGTTCTGCAGCTGCGCCGTGGCCGGCGTGATGCTGGCCGCCAGCGTGGGCCACTGCAGCGTGTAGTTGCCGGCATCGGCACCGGCCAGTGTCAGGCCGCTGAGCGTGACCGGCTTGGCATCGCCCACGCCCTTGTCGGAGAACTGGCCGGCAACCGTGCCGGCCAGACTCAGCGCATCGCCGGCCAGCGGCGTGACGCTGGCGCTGCCCAGCAGCGTGGCGTTGCGGCTGGCGTCGTACACCTTGTCGGCCACGCTCAGGCCGCCCAGCATCAGCGTGGCCGGCGTGATGTCGGCAGTGGCATTCACCGGCGCCTGCAGGCTGTAGTTGCCGGCATCGCGGCCAGCCAGCGCGTAGCCGCTCAGGGTCACGGTCTTGGCCGTGCCGGCATGGCGGTCGGCAAAGGCCGCGCCCGGGCTGCCGCCCAGGCTCAGCTCGTCGCCGCCCAGCCCACGCACGCTGCCCACCTGCAGGAAGCTGGCCGCGGTGCTGGCGTCGTACACCTTGCTGGCCACCGACACGCCATCCACGCTGACCGGCCGCGGGCTGATGCTGGCCGCCAGCGTGGGCCACTGCAGCGCGTAGTTGCCGGCATCGGCGCCGTCGAGCACCAGGCCGCTGAGGGTGATGCCCTTGGCGGAACCCACGTTCTTGTCGGCAAACAGGCCGCTCACCGTGCCAGCCAGCGACACGCTGTCGCTGCCCAGCGCTGCGACGGTGGCCGTGCCCGACAGGCTGGCGTTGCGCGTGGCATCGTAGACCTTGTCGAGTGCCGTCAGGCCGGCCACCGGCAAGGCGGCTGGCGTGATGCTGCCGATGGCGGCGCTGGCCGTGCTGTTGACCTGCAGCCCGTAGACCGGGAAGCCGGCATCGCGGTCGGTGACCGTGGCGCCCAGGCCGGTGGCCTGCACCAGCAGGCCCTCGCCCACGTTCTTGCTGGCGTACAGGCCGGTGGCGGGGGTCAGCAGGCTCACGCGGTCGATGGCCGGCAGGCCGCTGGCCACGAAGTTGGCCGCATCCAGCGTGGCCCCGGCATTGCCGTCGTAGACCTTGCCCACCGTGCCCCGCAGGCCGATGCTCAGCGTGGGCGTCAGGCTGTAGAGCAGGCCGTTGCCACTGCCCTGCGGCACGCTGGCGCCGTAGGCCGCGTTGTACTGGCGGAAGCTGGCGGCCAGGCCGCCCACCGTGTCGGCCCGGGGATCGCCCGAGTACACCAGCCAGCGGCCACCGCCGGTGCGCAGCGCCGCGGCGCCCGCTTCATTGACGAAAGCGCCGTCGCCGGCGGCATGCAGCACGATGGCGTCGCCGCTGCTGGCCGTGGCGCTGAGCACCGCCGCGTCGCGCAGGCGCAGGTCGAAGCTGCTTTGCAGCACCAGGCGCTGGCCGCTCAAGGGGCCGGCCAAGTCCATGCTTTGCGCCGTGATGTCGAGGTCACCGGCGGCGGTGAGCGCGGCATTCACGCCCTGCACCTGCAGGGCCCCGGCCGCCTGGACCGACAAGCGGCCCGCGCTGGTGACCGGCGCGTCGATGGTCAGGCCGCCACCGCTGCTCAGCAGCACGCTGCCGGCCGTCAGCGCGCCGGGGCTCAGCGAGCCCTGCCGCTGCGCCAGGCTGATCTGGCTGAAATCGGGCTCGATCACCGCGGCGGCGCCACGCGTGAAGCGTCCATCCACCAGCAGGCTGCCGCGGCCGCCCAGCGTGCCGGCGTCCAGGTTCAGCTCGGCCATGGTGGCGGTGCCGTTGAGCGTGAGCCAGCCGCCCTGCACCTGCACCTGGCCGCTGCCGCCCAGGTCGCCGTTCAGCGTGGCCGCGCCGCTGCCCGACACGCTGAGGCGGCCGCCCAGCTGGGTGTCGCCGGTCACGGTGAGCGAACCGCCCGAGATCGTCAGTGCGTTGTCGCTGTTGACCGTGAGCGCGCTCACGGTGTCGTTGCCACTGGCATGGGTGACCGAGTGGCCGCTGCTGATCAGCACTGCATCGCCGCTGCCTGGCAGGCTGCCGTTCCAGTTGGCGGGCGTGGCCCAGTCGAGGTTGTTGGCGGCGTTGGTGAACACCTTGGTGCCGCTGCCGGCATAGATCAGGCGAAGGGCCTCATTGGCCGCCAGGTTGTAGCCGGTGGTGAAACCAGCCAACGCCGTGCTGCCGAACACGCCGCTGGCCGAGCCGCCCACGGTGATCACCGGCACGTACTCGCTGACGGCCGGCTGGTAGCCGTTGATCAGCTGCGCACGCAGCGCGCCGCCCAGCCTGAGGTTGCCGCTGACATGCAGTTGGTCGGAGGCGCCAGCCGCGGTGCCGCCGAGGTCGAGATCGAGGCTGCCGCCGGCCAGTGTCAGGTGGCCGTCGATCGTCAAGGTGCCGGGCTGGGCCGCTCCGCCCGGGCTGATGCTGCCCAGGTTGGTGAGCGTGCCATTGGTCAATGTCAGCTGGCCACTGCCCGACAAGGTGGCGCCGGCTTCGTTGCTGAGGTTGCCGAACAGCTGGGCCGAGGCGCCGGCATCCACCTGGAACACGCCGCGCTGGGCGAGCGTGGTGTTGAAGCTCCACTGGCCTTCCTGAACGGTCAGGCGGCCGGTGTTGCTGATGCTGGTGACGCTCAGCGCGTGCGTGCCAGGGGCAGCCAGCACGATCGTGCCGGCATTGTCGATCGCCGCCGTCGACGAGCCACGAATCACGGGCGACGGATAGCTGGAGCTCAGCGTGATGACACCGGTCTCCAGGTTGTTCAAGGTGCCACCGGTGCCGGAGCCGCCGAGGTACAGCAGATCGTCGCCGCCCAGCGTCAGCGCACCGGCGTTCTGCCAGCGCCGGCTGACGTTCAGGTAACCCTGCCGCACGTCGGCCAGATCCACCGTGCTGCTGCCCTGGGTGGTGAGCGTGCCGCCGCCGGTGAGGTTGGCGTAGCTGCCGGTCAC
>CAYPDO010000242.1:0-6914 GCA_964409495.1 uncultured Bordetella sp. | reverse complement strand
CCAAGGGCTATGACACCCTTGTCGGCGAACGCGGGCTCAAGCTCTCGGGCGGCGAGAAGCAGCGCGTGGCCATCGCCCGCACGCTGCTGAAGAACCCGCCGATCCTGATCTTCGACGAGGCCACCTCGGCCCTGGACTCGGCCAATGAGCGCGCCATCCAGGCCGAACTGAAAAGCGCCGCCCAGGGCAAGACGGCCCTGGTGATCGCGCACCGGCTGTCGACCGTGGTCGATGCCCACTGCATCGTTGTGCTCGACGGCGGCCGCGTGGTGGAAAGCGGCCCGCATGCCGAACTGCTGGCGCGTGGCGGTCGATACGCCGAGATGTGGCGCCTGCAGCAGGCCGGTGACGAAAGCCCGCCGCTGGCGGGCTGAAAAGCCGAAGGCCCGCCGAGGCGGGCCTTCATCAGCAGCAGGCGGCAGCCGGCCGTGCCGGCTGGCACCGGCTCAACGGGCGTTGCGGCGGCGCGTGGCGGCACCTGCGGCCAGCAGGGCCATCGCTGCCAGGCCGTAGCCAGCGGGCTCGGGCACGGTGCCGCCGCCGGGGGTGCCGATCTGCGTGAAGCGCAGGCTGTTGAACGACGCAAAATCGGTCGGGCCCTGCGCGAAGGTGATCTCGGTGATCCAGGGGTCGCCACCTTCGGTCAGCAGTTCTTCCTTGCACACCGTGCCGACCGGGCAGATCCGCAGCAGCGGCGAAGTGACCCACTTGCCACCGGTGGCGGGCAGCTTCTGACCCGCATCGCCGTTCACGGTGACTTCCAGCTCGAAACCCGAGAAGCGCGACATCGACAGCGCGTTCAGGTGATACAAGGTGCTGTCGATCGTGATCTTGATCGGATCGAGGCCGGAGAAGGTCAGGCCGATGTCATTGGTCTTGCTGTCGATGAAGACCTCGGCGCCGGAGATCGCCACACCCGTGGCCAGGCTGGTGATGGGGTCACCGTCCTTGACGCTGCCGTTGTTGGCCAGGCTGAAGCTCAGCGAGTTCAGCGCCGCAGCATGGGAAGCCATCGGAGCCAAGGCAGCCAGCGCGGCGGCCAGTGCCAGGGAGCGGATTGCGTGGGACATCTTCTGATCACCTGCGGGTTCGTTGGAGTTGCCAATCGCACAGCCACTGCTGTGGTGCACTGCGGCAAATCATGGGCAGACTGTATCGAAGGGCACTCTGCACAAGCATGACGCTGTGCCCTTCGTTCAGGGGGGGTATCACCCTGACTGAGGGCCGTTCAGGTGCAGTGGGGCGGCGATCGGCCCACCGCTACACTCCGCCGGGTGGAGACCAAGTGGCTTGAAGACTTCGTCAGCCTGGCTGAAACGCGCAGTTTCTCGCGCTCGGCGCAGCTACGGCACGTGACGCAGCCGGCGTTTTCGCGCCGCATCCAGGCGCTCGAGGCCTGGGCGGGGGTGGATCTGGTCGACCGGTCGAGCTACCCGACACGGCTGACGCCGGCCGGTGAAACGCTGCACGCGCAGTCGCTGGAGATCCTGTCGGCGCTGCAGTCGGCGCGCAACCTGATGCGCGCGCACCGCGCCAGTGGCCAGGACGTGATCGAGTTCGCCGTGCCGCACACGCTGGCCTTCACGTTCTTTCCGCACTGGCTGATGGGCCTGCGCGAGCGCTTTCCGCAGCTGAAATCGCGCCTGAACGCGCTGAACGTGCATGACGCCATGCTGCGCCTCACCGAAGGCGGCTGCGACCTGCTGATCGCCTTTCACCACGCCTCGCTGCCGCTGCAGCTGAGCCCCGACCGCTACGAGATGCTGTCGCTGGGCCACGAGACGCTGGCGGCCTATGCCAAGGGCGATGCCAATGGCCATCCGATGTTCCGGCTGGCGGCCGGCGGCCCGTCGGTGCCGCTGCTGGCCTATGCGGCCGGTGCCTACATGAGCCACATGGTCGACCAGATCATCCGCCAGCTGCCGGTGCCGCCACCCCTGGAGACGACCTACGAGACCGACATGGCCGAGGGCCTGAAGGCCATGGCGCTGGCCGGACACGGCCTGGCCTTTCTGCCGTCGAGCCTGGTGCGCCAGGAGCTCAAGGCGGGCCGCCTGGTGCCGGCGGCGCCACCGGGCGTGGGCGAGCTGACGATGGAGATCCGCGCCTACCGCGAGCGGCCCGAGCTGTCGCGCCACCCGAAGCAGGCGGCACAGGCACTCTGGGACGATCTGCGCCACGGCGCCTGACCCCGGCCCGCCACGCGGGCCACGCGGCACCGGGCCCTCAGTGGCCCAGGATCTTCGACAGGAAGTCCTTGGTGCGCTCGCTCTTCGGGTGGTCGAAGAACTCGTGCGGCGAGTTCTGTTCGACGATCTGGCCCTGGTCCATGAAGATCACGCGGTCGGCCACGGCCTTGGCAAAGCCCATCTCGTGCGTGACGCACAGCATGGTGATGCCGCCGGCGGCCAGCTCGATCATCACGTCGAGCACTTCCTTGATCATCTCGGGGT
This sequence comes from uncultured Bordetella sp., assembly GCA_964409495.1. Classification (GTDB taxonomy): domain Bacteria; phylum Pseudomonadota; class Gammaproteobacteria; order Burkholderiales; family Burkholderiaceae_C; genus Pseudaquabacterium. The sequence continues at coordinate 4,461 of CAYPDO010000242.1, read as the reverse complement.
CGAGCGCCGAGGTGGGCTCGTCGAACAGCATGATCTTGGGCGTGAGGCACAGCGCGCGCGCGATCGCCACGCGCTGCTGCTGGCCGCCCGAGAGCTGCAGCGGGTACTTGCCGGCCTGCTCGGCGATGCGCACACGCTTCAGCTGCGTCATCGCGCGCTCTTCGGCCTCGGCCTTAGGCATCTTGCCCACCCACATCGGCGCCAGCGTCAGGTTCTCCAGCACCGTGAGGTGCGGAAACAGGTTGAACTGCTGGAACACCATGCCGACGTTCTTGCGCACACGCTCGATGGCCTTGATGTCGTCGGTGAGTTCGGTGCCGTCGACGGTCAGGTGGCCCTGCTGGTGTTCCTCCAGCCGGTTGATGCAGCGGATCAGCGTGCTCTTGCCTGAGCCCGAGGGCCCGCAGATGACGATGCGCTCGCCCTTGGCGACCGACAGGTCGATGTCGCGCAACACGTGGTAGCTGTTGCCGTACCACTTGTTGACCTTGTCGAAGGTGATGATCGGTTCGGTCATGTTCTTGTCACCGGTTCTTGGAGCGGCCGAGCTGCTTCTCGATCCACAGGCTGTAGCGGCTCATCGAGAAGCAGAAGATGAAGTAGACGAGGGCGATGAACAGGTAGGCCTCGATCTTGAACGGGCGCCAGTCGCTGTCGGAGTTGAGCGCCAGGCCCATCGCGCCGGTCAGCTCGTACAGGCTCACGATGGTGACCAGCGAGGTGTCCTTGAAGATCGCGATGAAGTTGTTCATGATGCCCGGCACCACCAGGGCCAGCGCCTGCGGCAGGATGATCTTGCGCTGCGCCTGCCAATAGCTCAGGCCCAGCGCGTCGGCGGCCTCCTGCTGGCCCTTGGGGATGGCCTGCAGGCCGCCGCGCACGATCTCGGCCATATAGGCCGCCGCGAACAGCGTGATGCCCACCAGCACGCGCAGCAGCACGTCGATGCTGGTGCCCGGCGGCATGAACAGCGGGAACATGAAGCTGGCCATGAACAGCACGCTGATCAGCGGCACGCCGCGGATCAGCTCCACGTACACCACGCACAGCGTCTTGATCGCCGGCATCTTGCTGCGCCGGCCTAGCGCCACCGCCACCGCCAGCGGGAAGGCGAACACGATCGACAGGCTGGCCAGCATGATGGTCAGCGGCAGGCCGCCCCAGCGGTCGGTGGGCACGGGCTCGAGCCCGGCCACGCCGCCGCCCATCAGCGTGAAGAACAGCGCCAGCACGGCCACCCACAGCAGCGCCAGCCAGGGCTTCCAGAAGGCCCGCATGCAGCTGACCACCAGCAGCGCCACGAGGGCCAGCGTCGCCACTTCGGGGCGCCACTGCTGCTCGAAGGGGTAGCGGCCAAAGATGATCAGCCGGTGCTTCTCGGTGATCACGCCCCAGCAGGCGCCCACGCCGCGCGCGTTCTGGCAGGCGTCGGCATTGGCGGCCCAGACGGCCTTGACGATGGCCCAGTCGATCAGCGCCGGCAGCCACCAGGCCGCGGCGCCCAGCAGCAGCAGCGTGACCACCGAGCTCGGCACATTGCCGAACAGGTTGCTGCGGATCCAGGGCACCAGGCCCTCGGTGCGCACCGGCGCGGGGCGCGGCGCGATGGGTTGAAAGCTGTCGACGATCATGCTTCAACGCTCCTTGATCGCCGCGCGGTTGTTGTACCAGTTCATCAGCCCCGAGGTGGCCAGCGAGGTGCTCAGGTACACCAGCATGATGATCGCGATGCACTCCACCGCACGGCCGGTCTGGTTGATCGCGGTGTTGGAGATCGACACCACGTCGGGGTAGCCGATGGCCACCGCCAACGAGGAGTTCTTGGTCAGGTTCAGGTACTGGTTGGTCATCGGCGGGATGATCACGCGCAGGGCCTGCGGCAGCACCACCAGGCGCATGGTCTGGCCGCGCGACAGGCCCAGCGCGCCCGAGGCCTCGGTCTGGCCGCGCGGCACCGAGGCGATGCCGGCGCGCACCACCTCGGCCACGAAGGCCGCGGTGTAGAAGGTCAGGCCCAGCAGCACCGACAGGAATTCGGGTGTCCAGGCGCCGCCACCTTCCACCGACACCTCGGCGGCCTTGGGCAGATTCCATTCGGACGGTGCGCCGCCAGCGGCCCAGCCGGCCAGCATGCCCAGCAGCACGAAGCCCAGCGTGGGCAGCAGCACCGGCTTGGCCTGGCCAGTGCGCTCGAACAGCGCGCGCGCCCGCTTGGCCCACCACCAGCCCGCGGCCAGGCCCAGCAGGCCGCCGATGGCAGCCAGCCCCTGGCCCAGGCCCCACACCGGCATCGGGAACGAGAAGCCACCCTTGCTGAGGAAGAACAGGCCCCAGGCCTGCATCGGCTCGCCGGGATCGGGCAGCCATTCGGTCATCAGCAGGTACCACATCAGCAGTTGCAGCAGCACCGGCACGTTGCGGAACAGCTCCACATAGCCGTAGCACAGGCCGCGCACCAGCGCGTTGGGCGAGAAGCGGCCCACGCCGATCAGCGTGCCCAGCAGCGTGGTCAGCAGCACGCCGACGATGGCCACGCGCAGCGTGTTGGCCACGCCCACCGCGAAGGCGCGCCAGTAGGCGTCGGAGCTCTCATAGGGGATCAGCAGCTCGCCGATGTCGAAACCGGCGGGCTGGGTGAGGAAGTCGAAGCCGCTCTGGATGCCGCGCACACGCATGTTCTCCAGCGTGTTGTGCGCGAGGAACCATACGGCCAGAACGATCAGGCCGAGCGCGAGCAGCTGGTACAGCAGGGCGCGCATGGCGCGGCTGCGCAGCGACCAGTCGCGCTGCCTGGCGGGTGCGGCCCGGGGGGCCACGGTGGGGGCGGTTGGCGCCGTCATGGGGTCTGCCTCCTTCAGCCGCAGGGTGGGCTGCCGAGGATCACATTGCAGGGCAAGGGAGAGGGCGGGGCGGGCACCGTGGCCGGCGCCCCGTCATGCGGTTGGCAGGGGGCGGGCGACACGGCGCGCGACCCCCTGCGCAAGGCTCAGTGGCTCAGCGCACCGGCGGGGCGTACAGGATGCCGCCCTTGTTCCAGAGGTTGTTCACGCCGCGCGGCAGGCCCAGCGGGCTCTTCGGGCCGACGTTGCGCTCGAAGATCTCGCCGTAGTTGCCGGTGGCCTTGATGGCGCGGGCGGCCCATTCCTTGTCCAGGCCCAGCAGCTTGCCGGTGTCCTCGCTGGTGCCCAGGATGCGCTGCACCACCGGGTCGGTGCTGCTCTTTTGCTGGTCGACGTTGGCCTGGGTGATGCCGAATTCCTCGGCCTCGATCAGCGCGAAGATCACCCACTTGGCGATGGCGTAGAACTCATCGTCGCCGCGGCGCACGCTGGGGCCCAGCGGCTCCTTGGAAATCAGCTCGGGCAGGATCAGGTGCTCGGCCGGGTTCTTGGCCTCCTTGTTGCGCACCGAGGCCAGGCCCGAGGCGTCGGTGGTGTAGGCCTGGCAGCGGCCGGCGAAGTAGGCGCCGGTGGCGGCTTCCACCTTTTCGAACACCACCGGCTTGATGGCCAGGCCGTTGGCGCGCGAGAAGTCGGTGAGGTTCTTCTCGGTGGTGGTGCCCGACTGCACGCAGACCGTGGCGCCCTTGAGCTGCTTGGCGCTCTTGACCTTGCCCTTGGCCGGCACCATGAAGCCCTGGCCGTCGTAGTAGGTGGTGCCGGTGAAGTGCATGCCCAGCGAGGCGTCGCGGGTCAACGTCCAGGTGGTGTTGCGCGACAGGATGTCGATCTCGCCCGACTGCAGCGCGGTGAAGCGCTGCTGCGCGTTCAGCGGCACGTACTTCACCTTGCCGGCATCACCCAGCACCGCGGCGGCAATGGCCTTGCACACGTCGACGTCCAGGCCCGACCAGTTGCCCTGGCTGTCGGCCTGCGAGAAGCCGGCCAGGCCGGTGTTCACGCCGCAGACCAGCTGGCCACGCGCCTTGATCGCGTCGAGGGTCTTGCCGGCATGGGCGGGCAGGGCGGTGGCACCGAGCGCGAACGCGGTGCAGGCGGCGGCAAACAGGGTCTGGGTGAGTCGTTTTGTCATGGGAGTCGGCTCCTGGTGGGACGGGTGTCAGCGCACCTGCTTGGGGGTGTTGCCCCGGCGAGGTGCGGCGCAGTATAGGCAGGCAAGAAGCGTGCTCGGCATGGCGGTTCTACGTAGCATCAAGCGATGCACGCCGTGCATGGTGCGTGTTTTCCCGCGGGTGGGCGAAATCGCTTTCATGGTCGTGCCGGCGGCGGCTGGGCCGCAGGCACGCTTGTGGTGCACCCCGATCCGGGACAATGGCCGGCATGACCCAGCGCCTCACCCTCATCCGCCCCGACGACTGGCACCTGCATGTGCGCGATGGTGCCGCCATGGCCGCCGTGGTGCCCTACACCGCGCGCCAGTTCGGCCGCGCGATCATCATGCCCAACCTGCGCCCGCCGATCACCACGGCCGCCGCCGCGCACGCCTACCGTGAGCGCATCC
>CAYPDO010000241.1:0-6920 GCA_964409495.1 uncultured Bordetella sp. | reverse complement strand
ATGAAGCTCAGCACCGCGCTGGGCTACCCGATGCACTACGCGCATCCTGAAGCCATCATGGCCGAGATCGCCGCGCTGACGCCCAGCTTTGCCGGCGTGAGCTACGCCCGCATCGAGCGCCTGGGCAGCGTGCAGTGGCCCTGCAACGAGGGCACCGATGAAGCCGGCACGGCCATCATGCACCGCGAGCGCTTCGTGCGCGGCAAGGGCCGCTTCTTCAACACCCAGTACGTGCCCAGCGACGAGAAGGTGACCCAGCGCTTCCCGCTGCTGCTGACCACCGGCCGCGTGCTGAGCCAGTACAACGTGGGCGCGCAGACCCGGCGCACCGCCAACAACCAGTGGCATGACGAAGACCGGCTCGACATCCACCCGCACGATGCGCAGGAGCGCGGCATTGCCGATGGCGACTGGGTGGGCATCAGCAGCCGCGCCGGCCAGACCGTGCAGCGCGCCCGCGTGACCGAGCGCATGCAGCCCGGCGTGGTGTGGACCACCTTCCACTTCCCGGAAAGCGGCGCCAACGTGATCACCACCGACAGCTCCGACTGGGCCACCAACTGCCCCGAGTACAAGGTGACGGCGGTGCAGGTGAGCAAGGTGATGCAGGCTTCTGCCTGGCAGACGGAATACGCGGACTTCAGCCGTCACCAGCTGGCGCTGGCCGGCCAGGACGCCGGCCCCATGGTGTCCGCCAGGTGAAGCCCATGGACGCGCCGCTGCCGCCCCCCGGTGCCCGCCTGGCCGAGGTGCTGGCGCGCCGCGACGGTGTGGCCACGCGGCAGGCCGATGCGCTGGCCGAGGAGGTGCCGGTGGCCCTGGTGTTCAACGGCATCACCCACGCGGTGATGCTGGCCACGCCCACGCACCTGGCCGATTTCGCGCTCGGCTTCGGCCTTACCGAAGGCCTGCTCGACCATGCCGGCGAGCTGTACGGTGTGGACGCGCTGCACGTGGCCGAGGGCATCGAGCTGCGCCTGGAGGTGGCGGCGGCGTGCGCCTGGCGCCTCCAGGCGCGCCGCCGCACGCTGGCCGGCCGCACCGGCTGCGGCCTGTGCGGCACCGACAGCCTGGCGCAGGTGCGCCAGGTGCTGCCGGCGCTGCCGGCCGTGCACTTCGATCCTGCCGCCTTCGGCCGAGCGCAGCGCGATCTGCGCCAGTGGCAGGTGCTTCAGCACAGCACCGGCGCCACCCATGCCGCCGCCTGGTGCGCGGCCGATGGCGCGGTGCGGGTGGTGCGTGAGGACGTGGGCCGCCACAACGCGCTCGACAAGCTGGTGGGTGCGCTGCAGCGTGGCCCCCAGGCGCTGGCGCCGGGCGAGGCCGCGCAGGGCTTCATCTGCATCACCAGCCGCGCCAGTTTCGAGATGGTGCAAAAGACCGCGCGCGCCGGTGTGCCGGCGCTGGCCGCGGTGTCGGCGCCCACGGCCCTGGCGGTGGACACGGCGCTGGGCTGCGGCCTGCTGCTGGCCGGCTTTGTGCGCGGAGACGACCTGGTGGCCTACAGCTTCAGCGAGCGCCTGGGCCTGCCGGCGCTGGCTGCCCGGCCGTCACCGGCTGGCGCATCTGCCGTCGGCCACAGCCTCTGAACGAGACCGAGATGGACCTGGACAATCTTGTGCGCATGGCCAACCGCATCGGCCAGTTCTTCGAGGCCATGCCCGACCGCCAAGAGGCGATCGATGGCATTGCCAGCCACATCCGCAAGTTCTGGGAGCCTCGCATGCGGCACGCGCTGGGCGCCGCCATCGCCGCCGGCCAGGCCCAGGATCTGCGGCCGCTGGTGGCCGAGGCCCTGGCGGCGCGGCCTGAAACGCTGGCCTGAAGCGCGAGCCTGAGCGCCAGACCGGGCGTCAGGCCGGGCGCCTCACTGCCCCTTGAACACCGGCTTGCGCTTTTCCAGAAAGGCCGCGCCGCCCTCGGCGGCATCGGCGCTGTCGCCGGCCACATGCTGGTGGGCGGCTTCCATCTGCAGCGTCTCGGCATAGCTTTGCTGCAGCGTGCGCGCCATGCCTTTGCGGATCAGGCCCAGCGCCAGCGTGGGGCCGTTGGCCAGGCGCTGGGCCAGGGCCTGCACCTGGCCGGCGAATTCGGCGTCGTCCACCGCGCGGTAGATCAGGCCCCAGCCCTCGGCCTGCTCGGCCGGGATGCGCTCGCCCAGCATCATCATCTGCATCGCGCGGGCCTTGCCCACCAGGCGCGGCAGCATCCAGGTGGCACCGCCATCGGGCACCAGGCCGATGTTGACGAAGGCTTCCAGGAAGTAGGCCGATTTCGCCGCCACGACAAAGTCGCCGGCCAGCGCCAGCGAGGCGCCGATGCCCGCGGCCACGCCGTTGACGGCGCAGATCACCGGTATCGGGAGTTCGGCCAGGGCCAGCATCGTGGGGCCGTACTGCTCGGTCAGGGCCTTGAAGGCGCCGGCGCCACGTGTCTGGTTGCCCGACAGGGTGCGGCCCTGCAGGTCGGCGCCGCTGCAGAAGGCGCGGCCTTCGCCGGTGATCACCAGCACGCGGGCGCCGCTGGCCGGCAGGGCCTGCAGCGCGGTGCGGATCTCGCCGAACATGGCCGGCGGAGCGGCGTTCAGGCGTTCGGGGCGGTTCAGTTTCAGCGTGGCGATCGCGCCATCAACGCCGAGCTGGATGGTTTCAAACGAGGGCAGGGTGCTCATGGCGCGGTGTCTCCGGTGGTCTGAGAGGGCATCGTGAATCGATGCAGCGTAAGGGCAGGCCCGGGTGGCGGCTGTCACGCGGCGGACGCGGGGCCAGCGCGCAGCATCCCACAATGCCCGCAAAAGCTCACCACGGAGACACCCCATGACGACAAGCGTTCCTGGCCGACTGGACGGCAAGGTGGCCATCATCACTGGCGCCGGCTCGGGCATCGGCCGCGCGGCGGCGCTGCTGTTCGCGCAGCAGGGCGCGCGGCTGGTGCTGGGTGACAAGACCGAGGCCGTGCACGCCACCGCGCAACAGGTGGTGGATGCCGGAGGCCAGGCCGTGGCGCTGCAGATCGACGCCGGGCTTGAGGCCGACGTGATCCGCCTGGTGGCCGCCGCCAAGGAAACCTACGGCCAGCTCGACATCGCCTTTGCCAATGCCGGCATCGCCGGCGGCATGGCGGGCATCTTCGACGCCACGGTGGAGCTGTGGACCGAGGTGCTGCGCGTGAACCTGATCGGCCCCTGGCTGATGATCAAGCATGCCGGCAAGGCCATGGCCGATGCGGGGCGTGGCGGCAGCATCCTGTGCACGGCCAGCGTGGCGGGCATCCGCTCGGGTGCCGGCGGGCCGGCCTATTCGGCCAGCAAGGCCGGCGTGATCAATCTGGTGACGGTGGGCGCGCAGCAGCTGTGCGAGACCGGTGTGCGCGTGAACGCCATCTGCCCCGGCCTGACCGAAACGGGCATGACCCAGCCCACCTTCGACTACGCCAAGAATAAGGGCGTGACCCACAAGCTGGGCCGCCTGAATCCGCTGCGCCGCGCGGCCCAGCCCGATGAGCTGGCGAATGCGGCGCTGTTCCTGGCCAGCGACCAATCCAGCTATGTGAACGGCCAGGCGCTGGTGGTGGACGGCGGGCTCTCCAGCTCGCACCCCGTTACACGCCAGCTCACGGGCCAGACTGCCGTTTGACCCCCAGGAGACCTGCCATGCCCCTGCAGATCACCAAGGCCGCGATCGATCTCGGCATCGTCACCACCAATGGCGAGGCCATGCTGGCCTTCTACCGCGACGTGCTGGGCCTTGAATTCAAGGCCAGCATTCCGATGCCGGTGGGCGAGGGCACCATGCACCGCCTGATGTGCGGCGACACGCTGATCAAGCTGGTGGTGGTGCCCAGCCTGCCGGCCAAGGCGCCGCCGGGCGGCATCCAGGGCGGCTCGGGCTACCGCTACTGGACGATCACGATCAGCAACCTGGCCGAGATGTTGGCGGCCTGCGACGCTGCCGGTGCCAAGGTGGTGATGAAGCAGCGTGAGATTCGCCCGGGTGTGTCGATCGGCATGGTCGAGGATCCGGATGGGAACTGGGTGGAGTTCTTGCAGATTGGATGAGCGGCTCTGGCTGAGTTGTCTTGCTCTTTTTGACTTGCGTGGTTTGGCGCGACAAAGCCGTGGGCGGGCAGGCCGCAGCGGGCCACTGAAGCGGTCGGCCCACAGGGCCGACTCCCCGGCGCTGAACGGCTTGCCGGCCGCGCCGTACATTTAGCTCCGCCTGCCTGCGGCAGGCTGCGCACAGGTCCGGCGAGTCAGAAGGCGCGATGCGCGCCTTCAGCGCGCCGGCCGCCAAACCGCCCAGCGCCGGCGCTTCACAGGCCCGCCGCAGCCTGCCCGCCCACGGCTTCGCGAGGCACGGTGGCAGGGCACGGCTCTGTTCGTGGCATGCCACGATGGTGCGGCGATCGGCCCGGGCAGCGGGTGCGTCGGGCCGTGGGAAGCGGCGAGGCGCGCAGGCCCGAGGGCGGCGTGGGCTGGCGCAGCCAGGCCGCGCTTCGACCAACTGACTCGCCGGACCTGTGCGCAGTGCGCCGCAGGCGCACGGAGCTAAATGTACGGCGCGCCCTCGGGCCGAGCACCGCAGCGCAGTCGCCGCAGGCGACCGCTTCCGTCGGCCCGACGCACCCGCTGCCCGGGCCGATCGCCTGCTCGGTCAACGCAAGCAAACAAGCAAACAAGCAAACAAGAACTACAACATCTCAGCAATCAACCCCGCCACCAAGCCAGGATCCTCCATCGGCACCAGATGATTCCGGTCCGCCAGATGCACCTCATGCCCCTGCCGGAACTCACCGGCCAGGCCAGCCCAGGTGGGTGAGCCCAATGGATCGAAAGGCAGGATGCTGGGGTCGCGGTCGCGCACGCGCACCACGCGCACGGGGATGTGCAGTGCGCGGATGCTGGCGTAGATGCCGGGGTTGAAGTGCGCGCTGCTGTAGACCATGGCCTCGGTGAGCGGGGCGCAGCACAGCTCATAGCCTTGGTGGTGACCGTTGGCGTCGACCACCGGCTTCAGCGCATGCTCACAGTAGTCACGCAGGGCCTGGCGATCGAAGTTGGCATAGGGCACGCGGTCGGAAAAGCGCTCGGCCATGGCCTGTGCCGAGCTGAAGTGGTTCTTGCGGCTGGCCGCCGGGTGCTTGGTGGCAGCCACGGCATCGAACGCGTCCATGCGGTGATAGGCCTCGGGCTCGAACAGCACCGGGTCGATGGTCACCAGGGCAGCAAAGCGCGCCGGCTCAAAGGCCGCGGCCTGGATCAGGCTGTGCGCGCCCATGCTGTGGCCGATGCCCACTGCGCGTTCAAGCCCCAGCGCACGGGCGGCATGCGCCACATCGCGGCCAAAGTCGCTCCAGCCCAGAAAGGGCAGACCACCCGGCAGATGCGTGGGCAGGGCGCTGCGGCCGTGGCCACGCAGTTCCAGTGCCACGATGTGGCGCGGCGCGGGCAGTTGCGCGGTGAGCCGGTGGATCACCTGGTCCCACACCCGGCCGTGGAAACCGGTGGCATGCACGAACAGCAGACTCGGCTCGACGCCGCGTCGCTCGGCAAACCATTCCCAGGCCGCCAGACGCAGGCCGTTGGCGTCGATAGGGATGAGCTGGGGCGGGTGGTTCATGGTGACCTGACCGGCCGCGCGATCACAGTTCCGCCGCCAGATGGCTGGCCTGGTTGATGGCGCGTTTGGCATCCAGCTCGGCCGCTTCGAAGGCACCGCCCACCAGCTGCGCATTCACGCCCAGGGCCTGCAACTCGTCGAACAGCGTGCGCAACGGCGTCTGGCCGGCGCACACGATCACGGTGTCCACATCGAACAGGCGCGGCTCGCCGTTCACCCGCGTGTGCAGGCCGGCATCGTCGATCTTCAGGTACTCCACGCCGGCCACCATGTGCACGCCGCGGCGGCCCAGCACCAGGCGGTGCGTCCAGCCGGTGGTGCGGCCCAGGTTCTTGCCCAGCGCATCGGCCTTGCGCTGCATCAGGTACACGGTGCGCTCGGACTTCGCCACCTGCGGCAACACGCCGGTGACGCCGCCGCGCGGGTGGTTCACGAAGTCGATGCCCCACTCGCGCGCAAAGGTGGGGATGTCGAGCGAGGCCGACACGCCGGCATGCGTGATCAGCTCGGCCACATCGAAGCCGATGCCGCCGGCGCCCAGGATGGCCACGCGCTGGCCAATCGGCTCGCGGCCCATGATCGCGTCGATGTAAGGCACCACCTTGGCATGCGTGATGCCCTCGATGTCGGGCGTGCGCGGCTGGATGCCCGTGGCCACCACCACGGTGTCGAAGCCCTCGCGTTGCAGCGATGCCGCATCGGCGCGCGTGTTCAGCCGCAGCGTGATGCCCAGGATCTCGATCTGGCGGCGGAAGTAGCGCAGCGTCTCGTGGAACTCTTCCTTGCCCGGGATGCGCTTGGCCAGGTTGAACTGGCCGCCGATCTCGGCGGCCGCGTCGATCAGCGTCACCGCATGGCCGCGCTGCGCGGCCACCGTGGCATAGGCCAGGCCGGCCGGGCCGGCGCCCACCACGGCAATGCGCTTGGCGCTTACGACCGGCAGGTAGCGCAGCAGCGTCTCGTGGCAGGCGCGCGGGTTCACCAGGCAGCTCACTTCCTGGTTGCCGCCGAAGGTATGGTCCAGGCAGGCCTGGTTGCAGGCGATGCAGGTGTTGATCTCGTCTTCACGGCCCTGCAGCGCCTTGGTCACCAGTTCGGGGTCGGCCAGCATCGGCCGAGCCATCGACACCAGATCGGCATCGCCGCGCGCCAGCACCTCTTCAGCCACCTGCGGCATGTTGATGCGGTTGCTGGTGATCATCGGCACCTTGAGGTGCTTCTTCAGCCGGCCGGTCACCTGCGCAAAGGCCGCGCGCGGCACCATCGTGGCGATGGTGGGCACCGGCGCCTCGTGCCAGCAGA
>CAYPDO010000240.1:0-6926 GCA_964409495.1 uncultured Bordetella sp. | reverse complement strand
GCTTGCCGTCGCTGAAGGTGCCGGCGCCGCCCTCGCCGAACTGCACGTTCGACTCGGGGTTCAGCACGCCCTGGCGCCACAGGCCCCAGGTGTCCTTGGTGCGCTCGCGCACCGGCTTGCCACGTTCCAGCACGATGGGGCGCAGGCCCATCTGGGCCAGGATCAGCGCCGCGAACAGGCCACAGGGGCCGAAGCCGATGACCACCGGGCGCAGCCGGCCGGCGGCCGGGGCGTAGAAGCCGTCCGGTGCCTGGCCGACGAAGTGGTAGCGCATGTCGGGGCTGGGCCGCACATGCGCATCGCCGGCACAGCGCGCCAGCACCTGGGCCTCGAGCGCGTCGCTGGCCAGCCGGCAATCGACGGCATAGATGAACTGGATGGCCGACTTCTTGCGCGCATCGGGGCTGCGCTTGTGCAGCGTGAACCCGGCCAGGTCGGCCTCGGCGATGTTCAGGCGTTGCAGCAGGGCGCTGCGCAGCGCCTCGGGCGGGTGCGCCAGCGGCAGCCGCAGTTCGGTGACTCGGATCATGGGTCTGGACCAGGGGCGAGGGTGGGGCGCGGGCAAGGCGCCAGCATCGGCCGGGCCAGGATTAGGCCATACAACGCGGCGGCGGCGGCGGCGGCGGCGGCGGCGGCGGCCGGCGCGGCGCGCGGCGACAATGGGGCGACGATGAGCGAGAGCACTGGACGACATTCCGCATGAACCCTGCCGAGGCCGATGAATACGGCATGCGCCTGGCGCTTGACCAGGCGCTGAACGCCCAGCTGGCCGGCGAGGTGCCGGTGGGCGCGGTGCTGCTGCGCCGCACCGACAGTGGCGTGCAGGTGGTGGCCACCGGCTACAACCGCCCGATCACCACCCACGACCCCACGGCCCATGCCGAGATCGTGGCGCTGCGCCATGCCGCCCAGCTGCTGCAGAACTATCGCCTGCCCGACCTGGAGCTGTATGTCACGCTCGAACCCTGCGCGATGTGCGCCATGGCCATGATGCATGCGCGGCTCAAGCGCGTGGTGTTCGGCGCGCCCGACCCCAAGACCGGCGCTGCCGGCTCGGTGGCCGATCTTTTCGCCGATGCGCGGCTGAACCACCACACCGTGGTGCAGGGCGGCGTGCTGGCAGCGCCTGCCGGTGCGCTGCTGCGCCAGTTTTTCGCCGAACGCCGCACGCGCCAGCGCGCCGAGCGCGATGCGCTGCGCGCCATCGCCGTGGACGCGACGCTGCCCGATGCCGGCGGACCGGCCGGCATCCCGGCGGGCGAGGCGCTGGAGATCGACGAACTGCTCGGCGGCGAGCCCTCCGGCCGCCAGGCCCCGCACACGCCCGGCCGGAACGACCTGCCATGACCGATCTGCACATCCTGGCGCCGGCCGGCGTCGAACTGCGCGCGCCGGCGCTGAAGCTGGCACGCCAGCGCCTGTCGGCCCTGGGCTACCGCGTGACGCTGGACGCCAGCACCCGCGCGCGCCACCAGCGCTTTGCCGGCGATGATGCGGCGCGCCTGGCCGCGCTGTACCGCGTGGCCGACGCTGCGCCATCGATCGCCATGGCCTGCCGCGGCGGCTACGGCATGACGCGCCTGCTCGACCGCATCGACTGGCCGCGCATCGCGCGCAGCATCGCGCGCGGCACCCGCTGGGTGGGCTACAGCGACCTCACGGCGCTGCAGCTGGGCCTGCTGGCCCATGTGGGGGCCGGGCCCGCCGCGCGCACCTGGCAGGGGCCGATGGCCGCCGACGACTTCGGCCGCGCCGATGCGCACGGCGGTCTGGACGAGGTCACGCGCGACTGCTTTGCAGAGGCCATGTCGGGCGAGCTCGAGGCGGTGGGCTATCGCACCGAGGCCGGTTTCGACGGGCTCGAGGTGCGTGGCACGCTGTGGGGTGGCAACTTGGCGATGGTGCTGTCGCTGCTGGGCACGCCGCACTGGCCGCGCATCCGCGGCGGCATCCTGTTTCTCGAGGACGTGAACGTGCATCCCTACGTCATCGAGCGGGGCCTGCTGCAGCTGCACCAGGCCGGGGTGCTGGGCCGCCAGAAGGCGGTGCTGCTGGGCCGCTTCAACCAGTGGCGCGCCAGCCCGCTCGACCGCGGCTATACGCTGAAGACCGCCATCGCCCGCGTGCGCCAGGATTGCCCGGTGCCGCTGCTCACCGGCCTGCCCTTTGGCCACCCGCCCGGCCCGGCGGTCGACGGCGCCATCAGCGAGCCCAAGCTGACGCTGCCGGTGGGTGCCAAGGTGCAGTTGGTGGTGCAGGGCCGCGACGTGCTGCTGGGCTGGTAGCCGGCGCCACCTGCGCCGGGGCGGCAATCTAGAGTGCGACGCCGAACCCGGGGCAACCCGGGGCGGGGCTGGCCCGACACCTGCTTAGAATTCGCCTTGCGCCTCGATGGGGCCGGCCACAAGCTGGTTCTGCCGAGGCGCCATTGTTTTCGCTGGTGGCCCGACGACCGAATGGGCCGCCGTTCAGGCCGCCGCGCGGGCAACTATCCGGCCCGCAGCGCGCGGCATGTCAGCAGGAGTGTCCGCATGCGCGGAAAGTTGTTCGCTCGCTGGGCGGCCCTGGCCCGTCGCGCCCTGGCCGCCGGGTTGCCGGCCTTGATGCGCGGCGCGCTGGCGCTGCCCGTCATGGCCCTGCCGGGGCTGATGGCCGGCTGCAACAACAGCCCCTACCCGGCTGGCGCCGAGCGCGAGAACACGCTGTTCTACTCGTTCGACGAGCGCTCGCCGCGCTATCTGGATCCCACTGCCTCGTACTCCAACCCCGAGAGCGCCTACACCTTCCAGATCTACGAGCCGCCCTACGGCTACCACTACCTCAAGCGGCCCTACCAGCTGGTGCCGAAATCGGCTGCGGCCGTGGCCCGCCCGCGTTACCTCGACAAGGCCGGCCAGCCCCTGCCGGATGATGCGCCGGCCGAGGCCATTGCCGAGAGCGTGTACGAGATCAAGGTCAGGCCCGGCATCCGCTATGCGCCACACCCGGCCTTTGCCAAGGATGCCCAGGGCCGGTACCGCTACCACACCGACCATGCGCTCACGCCGGCCGAGCTGGGCGACAAGCGCTCGCCGCTGGCCTTTGCCGAGCAGGGCACGCGCGAGCTGGTGGCCGACGACTTCGTCTATGCGCTCAAGCGCCATGCCACCACGCGCATCGAGACGCCGGTGCTGGCGATCTTTGCCGACTATGTGATCGGCCTGAAGGAGTATGTCGAGCGCGTGCGCCAGGAGGACGCCAAGCTGCTGCGGGGCCTGCCCGCCGACCTGCGCGACAAGCCCTTCCTCGACTTCCGCCAGTGGCCGCTGGCCGGTGCCACGGTGGTCGACAAGTACACCTGGCGCGTGCGCCTGAAGGGCAAGTACCCGCAGTGGAGCTACTGGATGGCCATGCCTTTCCTGGCGCCGCTGCCGTGGGAGGCCGACGCCTTCTATGCCCAGCCCGGCATGAGCGAGAACGGCCTGAGCCTGAACCAGTGGCCGGTGGGCACCGGGCCGTTCATGATGGTCGACTTCGTGCGCGACCGGCGCCATGTGCTCAAGCGCAACCCCAACTACCGTGGCGAGCCCTATCCCTGCGAGGGCATGCCCGGCGACAAGGAGGCCGGCCTGCTCGACGACTGCGGCAAGACCATGCCCTTCATCGACACGCTGTACGTCACCATCGAGAAGGAGAAGGTGCCGCGCAAGGAGAAGTTCAAGCAGGGCTACCTCGACGTGCCCGAGATCGAGCGGCCCGAGTGGGGCGTGGATTTCCGCAACGATGCCGACGACTCCGATGCCGTGAAGCAGCTCTTCGAGCAGCGCGGCTTCAAGTTCCCGCTGATGACCGACATCAGCAACTGGTACCTGGGCTTCAACATGCTCGACCCGGTGGTGGGCCGCGGCGACACGCCAGAGCAGCAGGAGAAGAACCGCAAGCTGCGCCAGGCGCTGTCGATCGCCATCGACTGGGAAGAGGGCTACGGCCGCATCTTCAAGCACAAGGGCGGCGTGGCCGCGCACGGGCCGGTGCCGCCGGGCCTGTTCGGCTCACGCGAGGGGCAGCCGGGCTTCCACAACCCGACCACGCACCACATCGTGGACGGCAAGATCGTGCGCCGGCCGATCGAGGACGCCCGGCGCCTGCTGGCCGAGGCCGGCTACCCCGATGGCCGCGATGTGAAGACCGGCAAGCCGCTGGTGCTGAGCTACGACTTCCAGCGCGCCATCACGCCCGAGTTCAAGAGCGAGAACGACTGGATGGTCAAGCAGTTCGCCAAGCTGGGCATCCAGCTCGAAATCCGCGCGACCGACTTCAACCAGTACCAGGACAAGACGCTCAAGGGCAAGCATCAGATCTTCTGGTCCGGCTGGCTGGCCGACTACCCCGATGCCGAGAACTTCCTGTTCCTCACCTACGGCCCGCTGGCGCGCTCGAAGAGCCATGGCGACAACTACGCCAACTACCAGAACCCGGCCTATGACGCGCTGTACCGACAGCTGCAGGCACTGGAGGACGGCCCGGCCAAGCAGGCCGTGGTCGACCAGATGGTGGCCATGCTGCAGCATGACGCACCCTGGGCCTTCGGCTACTTTCCATGGGGCGGCCTGGCCTTCCAGCCCTGGGTCTACAACGGCAAGCCCAGCATCATGATCCGCGACATGGCCAAGTACTACCGCGTCGACCCGGTGCTGCGCGCGCAGCGCCAGGCCGAATGGAATGCGCCGATCCGCTGGCCGCTGGCACTGCTGGTGCTGGGCGCTGCGGCACTGGCCTGGGTGGCGATGCGCAGCTTCAAGGCGCGCGAGACGGCCACCGCACGCCGGGCCTCGCCTGGCCAGGCCGGCTGAGGAGGGCCGCACGATGATCCGCTACATCCTGCGCCGCCTGGGCTACGGCCTGCTCATCCTGCTGGGCGTGAACCTGCTCACCTTCTTCCTGTTCTTCACGGTCAACACGCCCGACGACATGGCGCGCCTGAATATCGGCGGCAAGCGTGTCACGCAGGAGCAGATCGACAAGTGGAAGGCCGAGCGCGGCTACGACCGCCCGCTGTACTTCAACGAGGCGGCCCAGGGCGCCGACAAGCTCACCCGCACCGTGCTGTGGGAGCGCTCGGTGTCGCTGCTGGCGCTCGACTTCGGCCGCAGTGATTCGGCACGCAGCGTGGACATCGGCCACGAGATCAAGAGCCGCATGGGGGTGAGCCTGCAGCTGGCCGTGCCGCTGTTCGCGCTGCAGCTGCTGGTGAGCATCTCGTTCTCGCTGATGCTGGTGTTCTTCAGGCACTCGCGCATCGATTTCTGGGGCGTGGTGCTGTGCGTGCTGATGCTGTCGATCAGCAGCCTGTTCTACATCATCGTCGGCCAGTTCATGTTCAGCCGCGTGCTGCGCTGGGTGCCGATCTCGGGCTTTGCGCCGGGGCTGGACGCGCTGCGCTTCCTGGCCCTGCCCATCGTGCTGAGCCTGCTGGCACGCCTGGGCGGCGAGGCGCGGCTGTACCGCGCGATGTTCCTCGAGGAGATCGGCCGCGACTATGTGCGTACTGCGCGCGCCAAGGGCCTGGCCGAGAGCGTGGTGCTGTTCCGCCATGTGCTGCGCAATGCGCTGGTGCCCATCATCACCAGCGCCGGCGCCTACCTGCCCTATGTGTTCATGGGCAGCCTGGTGTTCGAGAGCTTCTTCGGCATTCCCGGCCTGGGCGCCTACGTGATCGAGGCCATCAGCGGCCAGGATTTCGCGATCGTGCGCTCGATGGTCTTCCTGGGCGCGGCGCTGTACATCGCCAGCAATGCGCTGATCGACATCGCCTACACCTGGGTCGATCCCCGGGTGCGGCTCAGCTGAGCGGGCGAGGGGTTTCGTCATGGGTTTCAAGTTTGTTGTGCTCGCCACCGACGTGGCGCTGTGGGTGCTGTTCGCGGCCATTGCCGGCTACGCCTGGCGCGTGGCCCATCACCCCGCGCTGCGCGCCACCTGGTTCAAGGTGCTGCGCGATCCGGCGGCGCTGAGCTCGGCCCTGGTGCTGCTGCTGTTCGTGGGCGTCACGCTGGTCGACAGCGTGCACTTTCGCCGCCAGCTGCCGGCCAAGCCGGGCCAGGCGGCGGGCACGGTGTACTACGACACGCGCACCGAATCGCTGCTCGATCTGGCGCTGGCGCGCCAGATCGCCATGCGCGAGAGCACCTACAGCGAGCCGATGGCAGCGCATGCGCTGATCAAGCAGAACCTGGTGCGTGACGGCCAGAACCTGCGCGACTATCCACGCCTGGCGCACGGCGGGGCGCACCTGGCCGATCCGGCGCGCGAGCGCGGCGCCGACATCGCCACGCGCGCGGCCACAGGTGCCGTGGGTGGCCTGGTGCTGGCGCTGGTGTTCGGCCTGGGGCTGGCCTTTGCCGTGCGTCGCCAGCACGGCGGCACCGGCGCCGCCTGGCGCGCGCTGCTGGCCGACCGCACCGAGCTGCCGCTGCGCGCGCTGTGGATCACCTTCACGGTGATCTGCCTGCTGGCCGGGCCCATGCTGGCGCTGATGGGCGGCTACCACGTGTTCGGCACCGACCGCACCGGCAACGACGTGCTGGTGCAGACGCTCAAGAGCGTGCGCACCGCCTTCGTCATCGGCCTGCTCAGCACCGTGGCCACGCTGCCCATCGCGGTCACACTGGGCATCCTGGCCGGCTGGTTCCGCGGTTGGGTGGACGAGGTGGTGCAGTACCTTTACACCACGCTCAGCTCGGTGCCCAACGTGCTGCTGATCGCGGCCTGCGTGCTGATGGTGCAGGTGTTCCTCGACCAACATCCCGAGCTGTTCGAAACCGGCGTGGAGCGTGCCGACCTCAAGCTCTTCCTGCTGTGCCTGGTGCTCGGCCTCACCGGCTGGGCGAGCCTGGCGCGCCTCTTGCGCGCCGAGACGCTGAAGCTGCGTGAACTCGACTACGTGC
>CAYPDO010000239.1:0-6929 GCA_964409495.1 uncultured Bordetella sp. | reverse complement strand
TCTTCGCTGCAGAACCTGCCGATCGTAGAGATCTCGGTCTACATTTCCTCGCCGTGTGACGTCGCCGCGGAACGCCAGCTGGTCAAGCGGATCATCCACGAGATCAACTCCGACGCGCGATGGCAGGGTCGCTGCGCGCTCAAAACGATTGCTCACGAGGACCAGGTACCCCCCATGCCGCGCCAGCGCGAGCACCGCCTCGTCGACGAGTTGATGCGCGGGGTCGGCCAGGCGGACATCATGGTGTGCATCCTCGGCAACCGGATGGGCACGAAGACGGTCGACGAAAGCACCGGATCCATCTATCCGTCGGGCACGGCCTATGAACTCCACACTGCCCTGCACGCGCGCATGGCAACCGAGGGCGCGTCACCGCACATATTGGTCTTTCTGGGATCGCGGGAGTTTCCAGCCGAAGCTTCTGACGAGCAGCATGAGCAACTTATGGCGGTGCGCGCCTACAAGAGGCACCTGAAGGAAGACCAGAACTGCAACGGCCTGTGGTTCGAATACAAGGGCATGCACCAATTCGAGCACCTGATGCGTGCCCAGTTGAACGAGAAGGTCGAGCGCTTCGCGGCAGCGGCTGCAGCAGTAGCCGCGGTGCCTGCAGCGGCAGTTGTCGAACAGCCCCCGGGGGCCTACGCCTATCTGACGGAGCTATCTGAGAACTACCACTGGCTCAAACTACAGGACATACACGAGGCCGGTACGCTGACGATCGAACTCGAGAAGGTCTACGTTGCGCTCAGAGCTGAGCTCGACACCGACTACGAGCGGCAGCAGGCGGCTGATCTGCACGGTACGGAAGTGCGCGAATCCCACCAGGCCGAGTCGCTCGACGCCATTAACCCCGCCGTCCTGGACGAATCCGACGCCGAAAACATCCGCAAGACCTACCGGCAGGGACGCGACGAGGCTCGCCAAGCCAGGGCGACCGGCGTGCGTACGCTGGGAGATGCCGTTCGCCAGCACCACAGGATCGTGATCCTGGGTAAACCCGGCAGCGGCAAGACAACGCTCGGGCGCTGGTTCTCGTTGCAGATGGCGCGGGCGTATCTGCGTGAACTCGACATCGGGCAGCCGCAGCGCGTGACGGTGTCACAAGCCCAGGTCAACCCGGATGCACCGCCCGGCGGCGAGGATCTGGTCGACCTCGGCCCGGCCCGACTTCCGATCTTTCTTCGGTTAGCTCACTTCGCGCGCGAGCTGTCCGAACGCAGCCTCCGCGGCGAGAGCTCGCTCGAGTTGGAGGACTATCTCGGGCTAGACCCGGACACGTGCGGATTCAAGGACGGTCTCACCCCGCAGGCCCGCAATCAGCTCTTTGCTGCCCACCTGGAGCGCAAGCGGGCTGTCGTGGTCCTTGACGGGCTCGACGAGCTGCCCGAAGGCAGCCAGGTGGAGGGCAGCCGGCGCTCCGTCGTTCTCAAGGTCCAGACCTTCATCAAGAAGCACATGCCAAGCGCCGTGGCCGGCACACCAGGTGCGGATGGCGGCAATCAGGTGATCGTGACGAGTAGGTACATCGGCTACAAGCCAGCGCCGGTGAGAGCGGAGTGCGTTCACTTCGGCATCCTGCAAATGACTCAGTCCGCCGTCGAGCGATTTGCGCATTCCTGGACCGATGCTGTCAACGCACAACTGGCCACCAGGGGTGACGAAGGGATCGCGGCAGAGAAGCTGATCGCGGAAATCTACGACCCTTCACGCCCTGCAGTGCGAGAGCTGGCGACCAATCCGCTGCTCGTCACAATCCTGGCGACTGTCTACTGGAAGGACGGCAAACTGCCCGATCAACGAGCCGGGGTGTATGACCGGGTCGTCGAGAACTTGCTCCGAATCTGGCTACTGCGCAAGGAGTGTCGGGCACACCAGTTGAATCGGGATGAACTCGTGGCTGCGTTGCAGCCATTGGCTGCGGACATGCAGGAAAGCGCTCATAGCAGTGGACTAATCTCGCTGGGCCGGATCGGGGAATTGATCGAGGGACCTCTGGCGGAAATGCGAAGGATGAAGCCGTCGGACGGCCTTTTCCGTCGCATCCTGAGTGATCTGCTATCCACCATACCCAAGCATGTCGGGCTGCTGGCCGAGCAAAGCAGCGGCAACTACGCCTTCTTCCACCGGACGTTCCAGGAGTTTCTGGCAGCGCGACACCTGTTGGCCGACCGCCCGAAGGCGGCAGCCAGGATCGCTGAACGGCTGGATGATCCGATTTGGCGCGAACCGCTGATGCTGGCATTGGGTCTGGCTATGCTCGAATTTGGCCCCGAAACACGCATCGGGCTTCTCACCGACGTCCTGGCAGCGGATGACCCACAAGCTCTTGTCCCTAGGGCCGCCCTGCTGCTCGTGAACGCACTTCCAGATCTGCGTGAAGTGCCCGGCACGGTGGTGAACCAGATCGTCATCCGTCTCCTCACGTCCTACGACAGAAGCTTGCAACAGGAACGCGGTGTGGGACTTCGCGAGCAGATCGAACAGTCATTCGTGAACCTGTGCGCGGGACGTCATGCGGAGGCGGTGATCCGCCAGATGAGCGACTGCATTCGCCGGTCTGCGGGCCACGATCTATCCGGTGCCACCGCCCACCTGCTTCGGCGCACGCATGGCTTCAACGCGGAGCTAATCGAAGGGCTGATTGCTGCCGTCAATCGCGACCGCCCAGGTATCGACTGGCCGATCCGCCGTTCGCTGCAGTCCGCGCTGGGACGCCACCGTGCGGACCTGTCGCCAGCGCGCGCTGCGCCCGGAGTAGACCTGTCGACCGTCGTCGGTACCTACCTCCCGATGCGCAGACTCCTGGAAAGCAAACCCGAACTGCTGGAACTGGTTCGGCGCGACCACGACTGGCTGTGCCTGCTGGTAGCACTGTACGGTGGTCTCGGGCTCCTGGACCTGCTCGAGCCTGAGGTGTCTTCACAGCAGAACCGATTGAAGAAGGCGCGTTCGGCGGCCCTGCCGGTCAACCTAGCTTCCCATCTAGACGGACTCGCATCGTCGGCGCCGCCGCTCGAATTCTCGCCCCAGGACGTTGTCAGTGATCTCGCGGATCCGAGCCTGAGTCGAATGATCCAACGCCACCTGAGTGGGCGTGGCGCCGCGGCCGACCTAGGAGACGCGTTGCGGCAGCGCTGGAACGGCATTGGCAGCGTCGCCGCGCGCGCCGAAGCGCTGCTCGGATTGGCGGCGCTCGGCGTGGACGTGGTCCCGCTACTGCGCGCCGAACTTGCTCGACACGACGACCAGTCTGCCGCCGTCGTAGTTTTGTCGCGTTTCGACTGGTTGCGCGCCTCGCTTCGCGAACCGCTGCTACGTGTTGGCGAGGCGGCTGCCCGCACGATTCCCCCGCAGGCGACCGAACAGCAGCAACTCGACCTATTGCGCATCGTAATCGGAACGCGATTGGCGGTCGGCGGCTCTCCCCTGCCTGTCAGCGACCGGATCCCCGAGTACAGTTACGTTTCCTGTGCAGAGCGCGACGTTCGCAGTGCAGTTGCGTCCGAGTACTGGTCCTGGCTACTGTCCGGAAGCGGAGGGCCCGGCACTGATTCGGCCCCGCGCGGCTCCCCCACAAGTCCGACCGACTGGCCCTTTCAAGAGCTGGTCGACGCGTGGTCCGAGGCTCCCTGGGCGCGAAACCACTGGGCGGCGCGGCGCCTCCGATGGTCGCAGCCGCTCCTGCCGCCGCGGGCTGACACGCCCGCCGAACGCTACCTGGCCATGCTTGAAGGCATGAGGAACTTGCCCGCCGAACAGCATGGCATGGCGGGCTGCGTGCTTGGCCGCTGTCTACCGCTGTTGGATCAGTACCCCTCCTTGGCCTGGGAAACCCTGGCCGTTTGCTGGGAGCTGGGGCAGGAGTTCCAGCGTGCTTTCCTGACGGCCGGCCTCGCCAGCGACGCGAAAGCTCAGGGATCCGCCAGTCCTCATCGCCGCTTCGCAGATGCGAGCCTCGCGAGCGAAGCGCTTCTCAGTTTGCACGCGGATGCAACAGACGCTGAGCAGATCAAGGCGCGCGTGCTTGGCTGCGTGTTACCTGACGTGCTAAGAGACGGAGATGAGCTGCGATGGCCACTTCCACACGAGCTATTCAGCGCAACGTCACACATCGAAGACCCGTACCTTCAGTTCCGCGCCCGTTTCAGGCTGCAAAACCTGCTCGCGGGCGAGGATGAACACACGAGGAGTGTTGACGTGCTGACCATGGCGCTGCAGATCATGGATCCGCACTGCCGAGTACGCGCTGTTGAATGGTGCCTGACGCAGATCAAGGCGCCCTTGGTTGGCCCGGCCGGCGCCATGACTCTGCTAGCTCCTGCGCTGGCGGACGCCGTCGCCATTGCGGATCCGGAGAATCGCGCCCGAGCTTTGTGCCGGCTGACACTACTGATACCCGGCAGCGCCGACGAGCTCCTCGGTGAAGCTCTGCGGGCGCTCGCCGCCATGACCGACCGCCGGCGGCAGGCTGAGACGATCAGGGAAGCTCGCGCGGTGTTCGGGCAGTCGGCGGAGGTCTGCCAGGCGCTCGATCAGGTCGCCCAGGATATACGTGACCCGTGGGAGCGCGACAAAGCGCTCGATCGTGACTCGCGGCTGATACGCGCCTGCCAAGCTGGGTATTCATGCGGCATGCTGCTTTGGCGCCTGCCGAAACGCCTCGGGTATCCGGCCAGGGAGTTCCGACTTGATGGTCACACTGGCGTCCTGCAATGGACGGTGATGTATCTGGGCTGCGTCGCCGACGAGGTCGGCAAACTGGTCGTAACGCCCGCCAGCGCTGTGTCTTATTGGGATCAATTGTCCGGTCCTAACCGGCGGGCTTCTGCGATCGCGCTTGCAGAGTCCGGGATTGCGGACGGCATCCCCGTCTCCGCACGAGAAGCGTCGCTGCTAGACCGCGTCGTACAGTCGGGTCACGCGGCCGAACTCGACGTTTTGTGGCCCTATCTTGAGCGCCCTGATCCACTCGCGCTAGGTGTGGTCAGTCGCTGGGCGGTACGTGGGGATTCTGCAGGCGCGTGGTCAGCGCTCGTTCAGGCGGAGTGGGGAATGTTTGGCCCGGAGATCGTCGCCGCGGTCATTGAGATCCTGGCGAACTCGACAGACCGGTTGCGCCTGAGAGCCGCTCTGGCGCTTCATGGCACTACGCCGAATATCCAGAATTTTCGCCGTCGATGGTCGGTTCGCCGCATCGGGGCAGAGACACTGAATGTCCTCGCTCGGTGCGCCGTGCAGGGCAGCCACATCCCGTCCGTGCGGTCTGCCATGCATTGGACCCTTCACGACATCGAACACGACGACCCGACCGCGCTCAGGAATTGGCTGGAGCAAGCCGCCATCGGTGGGGGGGGATCTCCCGCAGCTTGGATTTTGAAGTCACTCGAATCGGTTCACGTTGAGCTGGTTCCGATTCTCCTTTCCGCGCTGCCGTCAGTCTCGGAGGATCTGCAGCGCACGCTGTTGTTCGGCCTGGCGCGCCTCGCGCACTGTTCGCCGACGTTTAAGGAGGCGGCCACAGGTATACACGCCGCGGTCGCAAAGGTTCCGGCAGCAGTGCGGGCCGATGTCTACAGCCTTGCCAATGGGGCAGCTGCACTGCTGGATGTCGTGCAGGAGACTATTAAAGCCTCCGAGCCCGGCGATCGCCTAGACAACGCGCGTCGCAGACTAGATTCAAAGATGCGATGGCTGGACGAGCGAAGTCTTGCTGATGACAAGACATGCGTGGCGAGGCTGTCCGAAATCGGCGACGGGTGCTACATCAACATCGAGTCGTACTGGTCCAACGCCAATAAGTCGGCCAAAGCGCTGGCAGAGAATGCTGCGGCCGTGGACCTGCTGATCTCATGGGTCGCTTCCATCGATTCGATGGTGGGCGCGGAGGGCACCTATGCTCAGCATGTGTTGACGGCAACCGAAGCCGTGGCAAGGCTCTCACCCGATGCATTCGCCATCCGCGCAACGCCACGGTTCTGGGAGCCGGTGCTCACCGAATGGGTGCAATACGGTGAACATTGGGCCGCTCGTATGGCGGCGGTGCGTTTGCTGGGACGGCTCAGGTGCGTAACCGAGCGCGTGTCCCGCGCCCTCTGGTCCGCCATGAATGATGTTTCTTTCGTACAGCAAGCCGCCTTCGCGTCGGCATCGGAGTTCCGCCGCATCGAAGGTGACGTGCTGCCCGAACTGCTAAAGGCCCTCAATGGCCCAGATGCCGGCGTGACTGCAGCCACGGCAACACTGTTGGGTAGCATTGCCGGGGCCGAGGTCGCCACCAGCGACCGCCGCCGCATTTTGCGGGGCCTGGAGCAGGCTGCGGCTCGGGTCGGCGCGATGCGACCCATCTACCTGATGGACGATGCCGGGGTCATGTCGATCCGCTTCGTCGACCACCTTGACCGCATCCTGTACCGCGCTGTCTTCGACATCAATGGCCTATAGCCAGCACACAAATCCATCAGCGCGCCGCCTGATCAAGAGATCAGGCCTGGGGTGAGTCGTTTGCGCGTAGTTTCTCGGCAAACAACGGATCGGTAAGGTAGTCGAGCAGCCGAATTCGGCTAGCACCGCCATCGTCGCAAACGATCTGTTCATCGGCAGCCAGCCCTCTAAGGTCATCCGGCGCCACGCCCAACACAACCGCTAGTTCCGCCGAGGCCGAGTAGTCCCGCACGCCGAACACCTGCACGGTGTTGCATTCATTCACCAGCCAGCTGTCCGGATACGCAAAGCGCAATTGCAGAAGGTCTTGCCAGAAGGTCCACACGCGCACGCCGCACCGCTCGCCTGAGCCAATTGCCGTGCCTAGAAGTGGGAATCGTTGCAACGCCGCGCATTCATTTAGCACGAAGAGCGTTGGTTGTGCCGGAGCCGTACGCCGGCCCATCGCGCCCAGCAGTAATGTGCCGATCCACAGCCGAAGCAGC
>CAYPDO010000238.1:0-6990 GCA_964409495.1 uncultured Bordetella sp. | reverse complement strand
GGGCGGATGGTGACCTTCTGGCCCTCGGGCGTGGCCTCTTCGCGCACCAGGATCTCGGGGCTGGCGCCCACGATCTGGAAGCCGCCCATGTCGTAGTAATACATGTAGGGGCTGGGGTTCAGCGAGCGCAGCGCGCGGTACAGGCTCAGCGGGCTTTCGGTGAAGCGCTTCTTCAGGCGCTGGCCGATCACCACCTGCATGCAGTCGCCGGCGGCGATGTAGTCCTTGGTGCGCTCGACCATGCGCTCGAACTCGGGCTGCGACAACTCATGCTCGACGCTGTGGCTGGTGCCACGCCGCACCTGTGGCGCGGTGACCGAATAACGCAGCTTGTCGGTCAGTTCGGCCAGGCGGCGCTTGGCCTTGAAGTAGGCCTCGGGCTGGCCGGGGTCGGCGTAGACGATCAGGTACAGCCGGCCCGACAGGTTGTCGATGACCGCCAGTTCCTCGGTCTGCAGCAGCTGGATGTCGGGCGTGTCCAGGCCGCCGGCCTTGTGCACCTGGGCCAGCTTGGGCTCCATGAAACGCACGGCGTCATAGCCGAAATAGCCGGCCAGGCCGCCACAGAAGCGCGGCAGGCCCGGCCGCAGCGCCACCTTGAAGCGCTGCTGGTAGGCGGCGATGAAATCCAGCGGATTGCCCTCGTGGCGCTCGACCACACGCTCATCCGTGACGACCTCGGTGACGAAACCGGTGGCGCGCAGCAGCGTGCGCGCCGGCAGGCCGATGAAGCTGTAGCGGCCGAAACGTTCGCCGCCGACGACCGATTCGAGCAGGAAGCTGTGGCGCTGGCCGCCGGCCAGCTTCAGGTACAGCGACAGCGGGGTCTCGAGGTCGGCAAAGGCTTCGCTCAACAGCGGAATGCGGTTGTAGCCCTGCGCGGCCAGGCTTTGGAATTCAAGTTCGGTGATCACGGATCAGGCCTCCAGCGGGCCGGCCACGGGCGCAGGTCGCGCGCCTTCGTTGGCCAGGCGGGAATTGGGCGGTTCAGGTGGCGCGGCTTTCGGGCGCCACCGGGCGGTGGGCCGTGGGGCGCGGGCGCGGCGGCAGCAAGATGCCTGGGCGCGCCGGCCGGCGGGCGGTGGTCAGACGAAGGCGGACGAGCGTCGCCAGGGCCAAGCCCCCCGGTCGGCCGACCCTTTGGTCTGAGTGCGCGCAATGAACATGCGGCTGAGTGTAGCAGCGGGCCTTTGACGCCACGGTGACGGGCCGCCTGCCACCCACGCCGCGCGGCGATCACCCCCGCCACCGCCCCCGTGATTGCGGTGTGTGTCAGATTTATCAGTCAGACTACAGTCGCCGCCCGCCCGGTAACACTGCGTACCATGTCCGCATCGTGTGCCGGCCGCGCCGCGTCCCGTGCCGAGGAGTGTTGAAGTGTTCCGTTTCATCCGCCCCACCGCCCAGCCACTGCCGCTGACGAAGGGGCTCATCGCAGCCTGCGTCGCCGGGTGCCTGGCCCTGCCAGTCGCCGCTGCCCAGGGCTTCGACACCGCGGGCGTGCGCTACGAACCCCAGGTCAGCCTGGGTGGCAGCGTGCTGCAGCTCAACGGCGCGGGCGTGCGCTACAAGGCCGTGTTCAAGGTCTACACCGCCGGCCTGTACCTCACGGCCAAGGCCGGCAGCACCGAGGCGGTGCTGGCCCAGGGGGGGCCCAAGCGCATCCACGTGGTGATGCTGCGCGACATCGATGCCAACGAGCTGGGCCGCCTGTTCACCCGCGGCATGCAGGACAACGCGCCGCGTGAGGAGTTCTCGCGCAGCATCCCGGGCACCATCCGCCTGGCCGAGATCTTCGCAGCCAAGAAGCGGCTGGTGGCAGGTGACCAGTTCAGCGTCGACTGGACGCCTGCCAGCGGCACCGTGGTGCGCGTGAACGGCAAGGCCATGAACGAGCCGATTCCCGAGCCCGAGTTCTTCAACGGCCTGCTGCGCATCTGGCTGGGCAAGTCGCCGGCCGATCACCTGCTGAAGGACGCGCTGCTGGGCCGGCCGGCGATGGCTGGCGGCCCGCAGAACTGAACCCGCGCGCGCCGCGCCGCCGCGCCTGGGCCGCGGTTCAGGCGCCTGCCACCGGCCAGCGCAGCGCGTCAAGGCGCGAGATCACCGCATCGGGTGCGCTGGCCTGCACCGGCTGGCCGTGGTTGTAGCCGTAGTCCACCAGCACCACCGGGCAGCCGGCGGCACGCGCGGCCTGCGCGTCGTTGCTCGAGTCGCCGATCATCAGCGTGCGCGCCGGCGCGGTGCCCAGGGCCCGGCAGGTTTCCAGCAGCGGCAACGGGTCGGGCTTCTTGCGGGCAAAGGCGTCGCCGCCGAACACATGGCCGAAGAACCTGTCCAGGCCCTTGGCCGCCAGCAGCGGGCGGGCTAATGCGCCGGGCTTGTTGGTCAGGCAGGCCAGCGGCAGCCCGGCATCGGCCAGGCGCTGCAAGCCCTCGAGCGCACCGGGGTAGACCCGAGAGGCCTGGCCATTGATGGCCAGGTAGTGCCCCTGGTAGCTGTGCCAGGCCGGCCCGGCCAGCGCCGCGGCGTCGGCCCCCACCTGGGTCAGCGTGCTGCGGATCAGGTGCTCGCTGCCCTTGCCCACGGTGCGCTCGATGAAGGCGCGGCCGACCGCCGGCAGCTTCAGCTCGGCCAGCATGCGGTTGAGCGCCAGCTCGAAATCGCCGATGGTGTCGACCAGGGTGCCGTCGAGGTCGACGATGGCGGCCTGCAGGGGAGTGAACATGGGCGGCACGGTGGGTTGGCGGAGGCGGGGTGGTCGCGGGGCGACGGGCGCGCACTGTAGCCCAGGTGCTGGCGTGGCATCGGTCGCGATGCGGGTGAAGAAGTCGATGCGTGCGCTGGCCCTGGCGATGTCTCCGGTGCTGGCCCCGGTGCCGGCCCCGGTGCTGGACCCAATGGTGGCCCTGTCGGCCGCGCTGGCCCAGGCGCTGGGCCGGCCGGGCGGTGACCAGGCGGTGAAGCTGGTGTTCCGGGCCCGGCCCGACATCGCGGCGCTGCAGGCCCTGGTCGACCGCGCCTGGGCCGACCTGCAGGCCCGGCTGGCCGCCGCCGGCGTGCAGCCCGAGGCCGCCGCGGCGCTGCTGGGCGGTAGCGCGGCGGTGTACGAGGCCAGCGCCCCGGCCAGCACGGCTGCGTCGCCAGTGCTCGTGGAATCACGCCATGGCGACACGCTGCGCCGCTACCTGGTGCTGGCGCCCAGCGGCATGGGCATCGTGCCGCGCGTGTCGGGCGGGCTCAACCCGGGCAACCTGGCGGCCCGCGTGGCCTTCGCCACCCAGGGCATCGCGGGCCTGTCGCTGGCCATCGCGGTGAACCTCGACGGGCTGGACGCAGCCGCGCCGCGCCGCGCCAGCTTTGCCGCCCCAGTGCCGGCCGTGGCACCGCTGATGGAGGTGGTGCCGGCGCCGTAAGCCGCCCTGGTGCTGGCGCACGGCCAGCTGGCCTTGGTGAGCCTGGCCGAAGCCCTGGTGCTGGCGCCCGAGTTCGGCCGCCTCGTGGCGGCGCCGCCCGACGCCGACCGCGGCCCCGCCGAGCCGCTGCAGGCGCTGCTGGATCTGGGCCGCAAGCTGGGCGTGGCGCCGGGCCAGGCGCCGCGGCTGGACACCGTGCTCGAGCTCGACGGACCGGCCACCGCGCGCGCGTTGCTGTACGGCACGGCGGCGGCCAACCAGGCCATCGCCGATGCGCTGAAGGCCGCCCGCTAGCGCCGGCCGCCGGCCACCCGTCAACCGCCGCGCCGGTGGCAGCCGCCGTCCCCATGGACGCGGTGCCGGGCCCGCGCAGGGGCGCTGCTATCCTCGTTGCACGATGCCCATGCCCGCCGACGACGCCGATCCGCCCAGTGCGCTGCCGCGCGGCACCCGTCTCGGCGAATACGAGATCCGCCGCGTGCTGGGCATCGGCGGCTTCGGCATCGTGTACCTGGCCTTCGACCACGCGCTCGAGCGCGAGGTGGCGATCAAGGAGTACATGCCCGGCTCGCTGGCCGGCCGCAGCCCGGCCACGCTGGAGGTGGCAGTGCTGTCGCAGTCCAACCACGAATCCTTCGCGCTGGGGCTGCGCTCCTTCGTCAACGAGGCGCGGCTGCTGGCGCGTTTCGACCATCCCTCGCTGGTCAAGGTGCACCGCTACTGGGAGGCCCACCACACGGCCTACATGGCCATGCCCTACTACGCCGGGCAGAACCTGCAGCAGGTGCGCCGCGGCCTGCGCGAACCGCCGGGCGAGGCCTGGCTGCGCAGCGTGCTCGAGCCGCTGCTCGGCGCGTTGGACCGGCTGCACCGCGAAGGCGTGTTCCACCGCGACGTGTCGCCCGACAACGTGCTGC
Source organism: uncultured Bordetella sp. (assembly GCA_964409495.1). Lineage (GTDB taxonomy): Bacteria > Pseudomonadota > Gammaproteobacteria > Burkholderiales > Burkholderiaceae_C > Pseudaquabacterium. The sequence continues at coordinate 2,657 of CAYPDO010000238.1, read as the reverse complement.
TCGAGCCCGACGGCCGGCCGGTGCTGCTGGATTTCGGCGCAGCGCGGCGGGTGATCGGCGACCGCAGCGTGGCGCTGACCGCGATCCTGAAACCGGCCTACGCCCCGATCGAGCAGTACGGCGAGGCCGGCGCGGTCAAGCAGGGCCCGTGGACCGACCTGTACGCGCTGGGCGCCACGCTGCACTTCCTGCTGCTGGGCCGCGCGCCGCCACCGGCCACCACCCGCACCGTGCATGACGAACTGCAGCCGCTGGCGCAGCAGGCCCTGCCCGGCTGCAGCGAGCGCTTCCTGCGCTGTGTGGACTGGATGCTGCAGCCGCGCCCGGCCGACCGACCGCAGCAGGTGGCCGATCTGCGCGAGGCGCTGGCCGGCCGGCGCGAGCCGCCGCTGCCGGCTGAAGCGCCGGCGCGCGGCCTGCCCGCGCTGCCTGACCTGGCCGGCAGCGACCCCGCCCCGGCCGATGCGCCCACGGTGCGCCGGATGCCAGCCGCCGATGCAGCGGCCTGGGCGCCCACCACGGTGCTGGCGCCGCCGGCCGCCCCCGGCACGACCCACGGCGCGGTGGCGGCCCAGGGCCCGGACAGCGATGCTGGCGCCGGGCCGGATGTCGGCCTGGACGGCCCCCTGCCCGGATCGGCCTTCGGCGCCACGTCGCACAGCGCGCCGACACCGCCAGCCGCAGCGCCAGGCCTTGCGGCCGCACCGGCACCGACCGGCCCGGACGCCACGCCGGCGACGGCACCCGCCGCGACACGCACCGAGCCGCCCGGCACCGCAGCCGGGCCGGCCGCGCCGGCCGCACCTGCCACGCCGCCCCGGGCCGCGCGCTGGCCGCTGCCCGCCGCGGTGGGTGCGGCACTGATGGTGGGCATGGGCGTGTGGTGGAGCCTTCACGAGGCGCCGGCGCTGGACAACGCCCCCCCCGCGGCGGCCACGGTGGCCAGTGCGGCCGCGCCGCCGGTCGCCGCGGCACCGGCGCCCCTGCTGGCGGCCAGCCCGGCGTCCACGCCTGCGGTGGCCGCACCAGACGCCGCCGGGCGGCAGATCGCGACGGCACCGGTGGCGCCGGCGCCTGCGCTGGCGGCCCCCGCAGGCCAGCCCAGTGGCCCGGAGCGAACCTACCGCTGGCCGAAGCTGCCGCCGCCGCCCGGGCCATCGGCAGCACCTAAGCACGCGGCCGCCACCGGCCCTGCGGGTGGCGCACCGGCTGCCGCCGCGGCGCCGGCCGCGGCGAACCCCGCCACGCCGGCCATGCCGGCCGCAGCGCCGCCCCAGCCGGTGCGGCCGGCGGCCCAGGCCGCAGGGCCGCGACCGAGTGCCCAGACCGCACCCGCGGCGCTCGAGCCCGAGACCGACAACATGGTGTTGAAGGCGCGCGTGCTCAGCCCCTCCGAGCGCTGCGAGGGCCGCATGCTGCTTGCGCGCTGGGCCTGCATCGAACGCCAGTGCAACCGCGTGCCCGAGCTGCGCAACCACCCCGAGTGCGTGAAGCTGCGCCGCGAGGCCGAGCAGCGCAACGAGCCGCGCTGACGCGCCGCCGCAACCCGCTGCCCGCGGGCCGGTCAAGGCCCCATGCAGGCGCGCACGGCGTCGATCACCGCCTGCGGCTGATCCTTGTGCGGCGCATGGCCGCAGGCCGGCAGCTCCAGCAGCCGCGCCTGCGGGCAGCGTGCGGCGATGCCGTGGATTTGCGCCAGCGTGCCGTAGGCGTCGTCCAGGCCCTGGATGGCCAGCAGCGGGCCGCGGATCGGCGCAAGCTCGTCGGCGATGGCCCAGTGGCGGAAATCAGGGTGCAGCCAGATGTCGTTCCAGCCCCAGAAGGCGCTGTCGGGATCATCGTGGTGGCGGGCCAGGCGCGGGCGCAGGTCGGCGCGCAGGTAGGCCTCGCGCGCCTGGGCGATGCTGGCCAGCGACAGGTCCTCCACCAGGATGTGCGGGGCCAGCACCACGGTGCCCGCCACGCGCTCGGGCCAGCGCGCGGCGTGCAGCAGCGCAATCGAGCCACCATCGCTGTGGCCGAACAACCAGTACGGCGCATGGGCCGGCGCCAGCACGCCCAGTGCGGCCAACAGCGCCGGCAGCACCTCATGCGCCTGGCGGTGCATGAAGTTGCTGCCCCAGGCCTCGCCGGGCGCGCGCGGTGTCGAGCGGCCGTAACCGGGGCGCGAATACACCAGGCCGCGACAGCCGGTGGCCGCGCACAGGCGGGCCGGAAATTCGCGCCACGTGGCCACCGAACCCAGCCCCTCGTGCAGGAAGACGATCAGCGGCGCGCCCGGGCCTGCCGACGCACCAAGCCACTGGTATTCGATGCGCACCGGGCGTCCGGCCCAGTCGATCTCGGCAAAGGCCACCGCAGGCGCCGCCGGCGGGTTCGGTGCGAAGCTCATGGCGCGGGCCCTGCGGCTAGCCGATCCGGGTTGCGATGCCGAATCGGATGAATTATTGTGCGTGCCAACAACGATAGGTACGAGGAGTTCGGGTGTCAAGCACGATAGTTCATGAGACGGCACTGGCCAGCGACCCCGACGCCGGCACCGAGGCCGGCGAGAAGAACCCCTTTCTCGTGGCCCTGGGCGAGCGCGTGCGCGCCCTGCGCGCGCGCCGCGGCATGACGCGCAAGGCCGTGGCCCTGGCCGCCGCGGTGAGCGAGCG
>CAYPDO010000237.1:0-6991 GCA_964409495.1 uncultured Bordetella sp. | reverse complement strand
GCCTGCGCCCCTTCACGCCCGAGACCGTGGCGCGCGACGTGGTGCGCGGCCAGTACAAGGCCGGCAGCGTGGGCGGCCAGGCCGTGAAAGGCTATCTGGACGAGGTCAAGGTGCCGGCCGGCAGCCACTGCGAAACCTTTGTCGCCCTGCGCACCGAGGTGCAGAACTGGCGCTGGGCCGGCGTGCCCTTCTACCTGCGCACCGGCAAGCGCATGGCCGGGCGGCATGCACAGATCGTGGTGAACTTCCGTGAGGTGCCGCACCCGATCTTTGCGGGCTCGGCGCGCGCCAACAAGCTGGTGATCAAGCTGCAGCCGGAAGACGGGCTGGAGCTGCACCTGCTGGCCGCCAAGGGCAGCGTGGGCGGCGCGCAGGGCGAGCAGCTGGCGCCGGTGAGCCTGGACCTGGACTTCGACAAGGCCTTTCCCACCGAGCGCGTGGGCGCCTACGAGCGCCTGCTGCTCGATGCCATCGCCGGCCGGCTGAACCTGTTCGTGCGCAGCGACGAGCAGGAGCAGGCCTGGCGCTGGGTGATGCCCATCCTGGACGCCTGGGCGCATGACTCGAACGGCCCGCGCACCTACGCCGCCGGCAGCTGGGGCCCGCCGGCCGCCAGCGCGATGGTGGCCCGCGACGGCTGCACCTGGGACGAAGAACAATGACCGCGATTTGCCGCACAGCACGGTCAAAGCCAAGCAGCCGCCGAGGATCCGGCTCTGCCGGGCCCAGGGCGGCGCCCCCCTGGGGGGGAGGCGCCGAAGGCGCATCGGGGGGGGGACATGCTTGATCGGATCAAGGCCTGCATCCCGGCGCTGCCGCCTGCGGAGCAACGCGTGGCCAAGCTGCTGCTGGCCGATCCGCGCAGCTTTGCCACGCTGCCGGTCAGCGAGCTGGCCGAGCGCTCGCATGTCAGCAAGCCCACGGTGGTGCGCTTTTGCCGCAGCATCGGCTATGACGGCCTGGCCGACTTCAAGCTCAAGCTGGCCGGCACGGTGAACGAGGGCGTGCCCTTCGTGCACCGCGCGGTCGACGAGGACGACAAGCCCGGCGACCTGATCGTCAAGGTCATCGACAACGCCGTCGCGGCGATGCTCAAGTTCCGCAACGACGCCGTGGGCCATGCCTTCGAGCAGGCCATCGGCGCACTCACCGCCGCCGGCCAGGCCGGCAGGCGCATCGAGTTCTACGGCGTGGGCAACTCGGGCATCGTGGCGCAGGACGCGCAGCACAAGTTCTTCCGCCTGGGCGTGCACACCATGGCCACCAGCGACGGCCATGTGCAGGTGATGAGCGCCACCATGCTGGGCCCGGGCGATTGCGCGGTGGTGTTCAGCAACTCGGGCCGCAGCCGCGACCTGATCGATGCCGCCGACATCGCCCGCCGCAAGGGCGCGCAGGTGATCGTGATCACCGCCAGCGGCTCGCTGCTGTCGCAGTGGACGCTGAGCCACAACCAGATCCTGATCGCCGCCGACCACCCTGAAGACGCTGACCGCTACAGCCCGATGGTCTCGCGCCTGCTGCACCTGCTGATCGTCGACGTGCTGACCACCGGCGTGGCCCTGCGCCTGGGGCCAGCGCCGCGCAGCCACCTGCAGGAGATCAAGCGCAACCTGCGCGCCAGGCGCTACGCGCTGCCCGAGCCCACGCGCGCCGATCCGGCCCAGGGCTGAGCAGCGCCGGCGGCGCTCAGAGCCCCAGCAGTTCGCCCACGCCGTACAACTGCGCCAGCTGCGCCAGCTTGGGCGGCGCGCCGGTCACGCGCAGCGTGCGGCCGCGCGCGGCGGCCTGGCGGCGGCATTCCAGCAGCAGGGCCACGGCCGACGAATCCAGCTGCTGCAGCGCCGAGGCGTCGAGCACCGGCGCGTCGGCCGCCGCCAGCAGCGGCCCCAGGCGCGCCAGCGTGGCACGCGCATCGGCCAGGGTCAGGGACGCCGGCAGGGCGATCATTGCGGGCTCGGCCATGCCGGGGTTCAGCTCTTGGGGGCGTTGGCCAGCGACTTGTTCTTGTCGCCCAGGCGCTTGATCAGCGCATCGAGGCCACCGGCCGAGAGATCCTTGGCGAACTGGCCCTTGTAGGCCTCCACCAGCCAGAAGCCGCCAACGTTGACGTCGTAGATCTTCCAGCCGTCGCCGGCCTTCTCGAGACGGTAGTCGAGCTGGATCGGGTCGCCCTTGCCACGCACCTCGCTGCGCACCACCAACTCGGTGGCATCGGCCGCCGCGCGCAACGGCTTGACGACCACGGTCTGGTCCTTCACCTGGGTGAGCGCACCGGAGTAGGTGTTGATCATCAGGGTCTTGAACTCCTCGAGCATGCGCTTCTTCTGCTCGGGCGTGGCGCTGCGCCACTGCGGGCCCACCGACATGGCGGTCATGCGCTCGAAGTTGACATGCGGCATCACCCGGCTATCGACCAGCGCGCGGATCTTGCCGATGTCGCCGTTCTGGATCGACTTGTCGGCCTTGGCCGTGTCCATCACCTCGGCCGAGAGCTGCTTGACGAAGGCCTCGGCACCCACCGGCTCGGCGCGCAGCGCCGGTGCCGCCAGCAGGGCGGCGGCGGCAAGAGTGAGGCCGGCGGCGGAAATCCAGGTACGTCGCAACATGGTGTTCAGGTCCTTTCAGGTCGGGTGCCAAAGCAGCACCCAGAGGGCTCAACGCACGAGGGCCGGTGCCGGTTCACCGACGGGCGGCACGGTGGCGGCCGAGACGCTCACTTGTCGGCAGCGGGCGCCTCGTCCTCGGGCGGTTCGCCGTCGTAGATCAGGCTGCGGCGGCGTGCCAGGTAGGCGTCGCGCAGCAGCACGTACTTGTCGAGCGCGATGTCATCGAGCACACGGCCGGCGTTCAGCAGCTTGACGCGGGTGTTGAGCAGTTGCACCGCGGTGGCGCCATAGCGGTCACGCGGCTCCTTGAACACCAGCGCCGGGCCCGAATCGGCCACGTCGAGCGCCAGGCCCGCGGTGTCGCGCAAAGTCGACGGACCCAGCAGCGGCAGCACCAGGTAGGGCCCGCTCTTGACGCCCCAGCGGCCCAGGGTCTGGCCCAGGTCTTCGATGCTGGTGCGCTCGAGGCCGGCCTCGTCGGCAATGTCGAGCACGCCGCCGATGCCGAACACGGTGTTGACCACGGTGCGCAGGCCCATGTTCAGGCCCTGCACCGGCTTGGCCTGCAGGAACAGGTTCACCGTGGTCCAGGCATCGCCCAGGTTGCCGAAGAAGTTGTCGACACCGGTGCGTACCAGCGCCGGCACCACGCCCTGGTAGATCTGCGCCGCGGGCCGCACCACCACCACGTCCACGCCTTCGTTGAAGGCGAACATGTGACGGTTGAAGCGCTCGAACGGATCCTTGCGGGTGAGCAGGCCGGGGCCGTCGGACGGCGGCGGCACGGTGGCACAGCCGCCCAGCCCGACGGTCAGCGCCAGCAGCGCCAGGCCCGCGAGGCGCCGGCAGCGCGCCAGCCAGGAAACATGCGGATCACGGATCATTTCTTGCCTCCGCCATCGGCGCCCGAGCCGGCATCGGCCGCCTTGTTGAACAGGAACTGGCCGATCAGGTTTTCCAGCACCACGGCCGACTGGGTCTGCTTGATGGTGTCGCCGGCCACCAGGTTGGCCGTGTCGCCGCCCGGCTCCAGGCCGATGTACTGGTCGCCCAGCAGGCCGGCGGTGAGGATCTTGGCCGAGCTGTCCTTCGGAAACTCGACCCCGCGCGTGACCGCCAGCGTGACCACGCCCTGGTAGGTCTTGGCGTCCAGCGCGATCGAGGTGACGCGGCCCACCACCACACCGGCCGAGCGCACCGGCGCACGCGCCTTCAGGCCGCCGATGTTGTCGAAGCGCGCCTGCAGCGTGTAGGTGTCACCGCCCGAAAAGCTGGCCAGGTTGGCCGCCTTGAGGGCCACGAACACCAGGGCACCCAGGCCCAGCACCACGAACAGGCCGACCAGGATCTCGAGATTGCGTTTTGCCATAGGGGGTCCGGAAAGAGGGTCAGCGCGGGGTCGAGAACATCAGCGCGGTGAGCACGAAGTCCATGCCCAGCACGGCCAGCGACGAGATCACCACGGTGCGCGTGGTGGCGTAGGCCACGCCCTCGGGCGTGGCCTCGGTTTCATAGCCCTGGTACAGCGCCACGGCGGTGCAGATGATGCCGAACACGGCGCTCTTGACCACGCCATTGCCCACGTCACGCCACACGTCCACGCCGTTTTGCTGGATGGACCAGAAGTTGCCCGGATCGATGCCGATCAGGCCCACCGCCACCAGCCAGGCGCCGACGATGCCGATGGCCGAGAACAGGATGGCCAGCAAGGGCATGGCCACCACGCCGGCCATGAAACGCGGCGCCAGCACGCGCCGTCGCGGGTCGAGTGCCATCAGCTCCAGCGCGGCGATCTGCTCGCCGGCCTTCATCAGGCCGATCTCGGCGGTGAGCGAGGTGCCGGCGCGGCCGGCGAACAGCAGCGCGGTGACCACCGGCCCCAGCTCGCGCACCAGGCTCAGGTTGACCACCAGGCCCAGGCTCTCGGCGGCGCCATAGGTCACCAGCGCGTAGTACATCTGCAGCGCCAGCACAAAGCCCACCGCCGCGCCCGAGGCCAGGATGATCAGCAGCGAGCGGTTGCCGATGGCATGGATCTGCTCGACGATCAGGCCGGGCCGGCCCAGCGCCGGCAGCAGCGCCCTGAGCAGGTCGGCAAAGAACAGCGCCGCGCGGCCCCAACCGCGCAACATGCCCAGCACGCGGGCGCCCAGTGCGGCCAGCAGGTTCATGCGCGGCCTCCGGTGGCGGCGGCGCCCAGACCGAAATCGTCGGCGATGGCCGGTGCGGGGTAATGAAATTTCACCGGCCCGTCGGGTTCACCGCGCACGAACTGGCGCACCTCGGGGTCGCTGGAGCCCATCAGCTCGGCCGGCGTGCCCTGGGCCACGATGCGGCCGCCGCCAGCCATCAGCACCACATGGTCGCTGATGGCCATGCACTCGGGCACATCGTGCGAGATGACGATGGAGGTGGCACCGGTCACATCGTTGAGGGTGCGGATCAGCTTGGCGGCCACGCCCATGCTGATGAGGTCGAGCCCGGCAAAGGGTTCGTCGTACATGATCAGCTCGGGGTCCAGCGCGATGGCGCGGGCCAGCGCGATGCGCCGTGCCATGCCGCCCGAGACCTCGCTGATCTTCAGGCCAGCCGCCCCGCGCAGGCCCACGGCATTGAGCTTCATCAGCACGATGTCGTGGATCAGCGCCTCGGGCAGGTCGGTCATCTCGCGCAGCGGAAAGGCCACGTTCTCATAGACCGTCAGGTCGGTGAACAGCGCCCCGAACTGGAACAGCATGCCCAGGCGGCGGCGCAGGCGGTAGAGCTGGGCGCGGTTGTGCACATCCACCACCTCGCCGTCGAACACCACGCGGCCGGCCGTGGCGCCATGCACGCCGCCGATCAGGCGCAGCAGCGTGGTCTTGCCGCAACCCGAGTTGCCGAGCACGGCCGTGACCTTGCCGCGCGGAAAGCGCAGGCTCACGTCGTTCAGGATCGTGCGGCTGCTGTCGTAGCCGAACGTGACGTGGTCGATCTCGATCAGGGTGTCGCAGGCGCTCAAGCTGGGGCTCAAGTGGGGCTCAGGGGGAGCAGCGCTGCCGGCCAAAGACCCGGCCGCCAAGCCGGAACCCGACCCGGCGCAGCCGGTGATGGAATCAAAAACATTCTCGCACGCAGGCGGAACCCCTACGGGATAGCACTGATTCGGGGCGGCCCGCCGGGCCGCGCGCCTGGGTCAGAAGCCGATGGTCAGGCCCACCGACAGCAGGTCGATGTTGCCCTTCGCGTCACCGTCCTTTGCGCGATAGCGTTCCCACTCGCCGCGCAGCTGCATGTTCTTGTCGATGGCATAGCCCACGCCGAAGCCGTACTTCACCTCGGTGCTGCTGGATTTGCCGGTGGCCGTGCCGGTGATGCCGCTGGCCTCGCCCTTGACCTTGCCATGGAACAGGCCCAGGCGGCCATACAGGCTGAAGTCGCCGGTCTGCAGCGCGGTGCCGATCAGGTCAAGGTACAGGCCATTGCCCTTGACGCTGCCCGAGCCGCCCGCACCAGACAGCTTGGTCTTGCCCAGGTTGGCATAACCCGCTTCCACGCCGAGGGTGGGCAGGATCTGCACGCCAGCGCCGAGCTTGAAGCCGGTGTCCGACTTGTCCATGGTCACGCCGGGATGGTCCTTGACGTGCCATCGCGCCATGCCCACGGCGCCGGTGGCATACCAGTCGGCAGCCTGTGCACTGGCCGCCGCGCCGAGCAAGAGCGCCGCCGCGCCAGCGATGTGTCGAAGAGTCATGATGGATGTCTTTCTGAGCGATGAGAACGTGCGGCAAAGCCCTCCCCTGCCGCATCGCGCCGCGCATGCTAGGCAGGCGTCGATGACGGTTCATGTCGCTGTGCGCGCACCGCCACAGTGCAGGCGCGATTCGCCCACCGGGCAGGGGATGCCGCTGTAACGCTTGGCAACCGCGCCTTGCTGAATGCAAACAGGCCAGCCCGAAGGCTGGCCTGTCAGACCGCAGGCACACCCCGGCCTGGCCGGGGCGCGGCAGATCTCGCGTCAGCGGGGCAGCGTGGTGTCGCCCATCAGGAAGCGGTCGACCTCGCGCGCGGCCTGGCGGCCTTCGCGGATGGCCCACACCACCAGGCTCTGGCCACGGCGCATGTCACCGGCGGCGAACACCTTGTCGACATTGGTCTTGTAGCCGCCGCAGTCGTCGGTGCCGGCCTTGGCATTGCCGCGTGCATCGGCGGTCACGCCAAAGGCCTGCAGCACGCTGGCCAGCGGGTTGGTGAAGCCCATCGCCAGCAGCACCAGGTCGGCCTTGTATTGCTTCTCGGTGCCCGGGATCTCGACCAGCTTGCCGTCCTTGAACTCGACGTTCACGGTGGTCAGGCCGGTGTCCTTGCCACCCTTCTTGCCATCGCCGGTGAAGGCCTTGGTG
>CAYPDO010000236.1:0-6998 GCA_964409495.1 uncultured Bordetella sp. | reverse complement strand
TCGGCCACCAGGCCGGTGCACACCTCGTCCAGCGTGTCGGCCGCGTCGCCTTGCAGGGGCCCGGCCGACAGGCGCGCGGCGCGCTCGATGGCGCGCAGCCGCCAGCGCAGCGCATCCTGCACGGCGGCGGCCTCGGCGGCCACCTCGCCGTCCAGCGCCGCGGCGCTCCACAGGCCGCTCTCGTTCCAGCCGGCGCGCAGGCGCAGCAGCAGGTGGCGCGCCAGGTGGGTGGCGCGGGCCAGGCCCTGCTGGCCCTCGTCGTCGTCGCGCAGCGTGTCGGGGTCAGGCTGCAGCGCGTCCAGGTGGTTCAGCGCGGCCTGCAGCGCCAGATCGAGGTGGGCCAGGTCGTCGCGCAGCTGGGTGGGCGTGGGCAGCGGCTGGCCGGCCGCGGCGCGGTGGGCGGCCGCCACCAGCGGGCCCACCATGTGCTCGTCGAACTCGCCCGGCACCACGCGCACCGCCACGCTGGCGTGCTGCAGCGTGGCGCCCGGCTCGCGCAGTGCCAGCAGCGCGGCCTCGGCGGCGGCCACCAGGCGGCCCAGCGGCGACAGTGCCGCGCCCTGCAGGCGCTGCGGAAAGCCCGAGCCATCCAGGTGCTCGTGGTGCTCGGCCACCGCGCGCACCACGTCGGGCCGGGTGTCGGTGAGCTGGCTCAGCAGCAGCTGGCCGATGTGCGGGTGCACCACCAGCTGGCGGTACTGGTCGGCATCGAGCGTGGCGCCGATGTCGGCCTCGCCGAACTCGGGCGCCATGTAGATCTCGCCGATGTCGTGCAGCAGGCCGGCGCACATCGCGCCGCTCACCACCACGGCCGGCGCGCGGCGTGCCAGGGCCATGGCGCCGGCCACGGCCATGGCATCGACGGCATGGGCAAAGGCCACCGGCCGCGAGGCCTGGGCCGCGCTCAGCAGCAGCTGCGCCACCGGGTGCAGCGGCACCGTGGGCAGGGCCGCCATCAGGGCCGGTGCCACCGGCTGCAGCAGCGCGGCCAGCGGGCCGTTCATGCGCCGCGCCAGCTCGCGCGCCAGCAGCGCGTGGTCAACGCCGTCCTCGGCACGCAGGCTGGTCTCCAGCGGCTGCTTCAGGCCGCGGTCCAGCAGGCGCTCCTGCAGCGCGCGCGACACCGGCTGGTCACGCGCCCACAGCTTCACGCCCTTGAGATCGACGATGTCGCGCGCGGCGATGATGCGGCGGGTTTCGCTGGCGGCCAGGATGGTCTCCAGCGCATGGGGGTTGGCACTGCGAAAGTCGACGGCGGGGGACGACGAGGCGGACATGCCGGGCTCCTTGGGGCAGCGCCATGCCGCCCGTGCCGGGTTTTCGGCCGCCGCGTGCCGAAGCTGAGGGTTTTGTCACGAACCGTTGCAAGGTGGGGCACCCGGCCCCGCGGGTACGCGGGGCCACCCGCCAGGCGGGTCGCGGGCCGGCTTGGGGCGGCCCGGCGCTCGGCCCGCTTGGGGCACCCGGCCAGGCGGGTCGCGGCCGGTGTCGGGCGAGTCGGCGCGATCAGATCATCGGCGCGATCGGTGCGCCCGGCCGTTCACCGCATTCCTCGAACAGGCGCACCTGGCAGCGCGCGCAGATGCCGGGATCCAGCCGCGGCACGATGGTGGCGATGGCGCGGTGCTTGTCGGGGAACACATGGTCCTCGCCCAGGCGCGACAGGAAGCCGGTTTGCCGCCACAGCGCCAGCACCGGCGGGCGCGGGCGGTGGAAGTACAGGTCGCCGCCCAGCGCGCGGCGGCGCAGGCGCTCGTCGTCCCACAGGTCGGCGCCGGCCAGGTCGAGCGCGTTCATGCTCTTGGCCATCACCAGCAGGTGGCGCTGCGCCCCGGGCGCGTCGCGCAGCGTGCGCAGGTGCTCGGCCACATGGGCCACGGCACCGAACCACACCGAGCCCTCCATGCGCAGCAGCTTGAGCTGCGGGCATTCGGGCAGCACGCTGCCGGGCGCCGCGCCGTCCAGCACCACGAAGGGCCGGCCGGCGGAGCGGCTTGGCGACCCATCCCAGGCGGCGCCGGGCCCGGCGCCCGAGGCCGGCGCGAGCGCCTGGGTCGGCCCGGCATGGTCCGGCCGCCCGAAACCCATGCTGCGCAGCGCGGGGCGCGACACGCGCCACAGGTAGGCCACCAGCGAGAGCATCACGCCGGTCAGCACCGCCATCTCCAGGCGCAGCACCAGCGTGGCCAGCGCGGTGGCCGCCGCAATGCCCAGCTCGCTGCGGTCCAGCCGGGCCAGGCGCGCCCAGGCGGCACGGTCGACCAGGCCCCAGGCCACCAGCAGCAGCAGCGCGCTCACGCCGGCCAGCGGAATCCAGGCCAGCAGCGGCCCGGCCAGCGCCAGCAGCGCCAGCAGCCAGGCCGCGGCGGCCACCGCGGCCAGCGGCGTGCGCGCGCCGGCCTCGTAGTTGGGCAGCGAGCGGTTCAGCGAGCCGCAGCTCACCATGGCCCCGCTCAGGCCGCCCACCAGGTTGCCCAGGCCCTGGCCCAGGCATTCGCGGTTGACGTCCAGCACCTGGCCGCTGCGCTGCGCCAGCGCCTTGGCGATGGCCATGGCCTGGCCCAGCGCCACGATGGCCAGTGCCAGCGCCATCGGCAGCAGCTGTGGCAGCAGCTCCCAGTGCAGCGCGGCCTGCAAGGCGGGCCACTGCCATTGCGGCCAGGCCGATGGCGGCGTGCCCACCACCGCCGGCGCCGTGACGCGCCAGGGCCCGTCCGCGGCCGGTGCGCCGAACAGCGCCGCGCGCCGCGCCGGATCGGCCAGCCACCAGGCCAGGGCCACGCCCACCAGCAGCGCCGCCAGCAGGTGCGGCCCGCGCCGCCACCAGCGCCGGCCGGCAGCCGCCAGCACCAGCACCAGCGCACCCACCGCCAGCGCCGGCAGCGAGACCCCCTGGGCCCAGGCCTCGGGCGGCGCCGCGCGGCCACCGGCGCCCATCAAGCCGGCCAGTGCATGCCAGGCGATCAGCGCCGCCGCGCCGCTGGTGAAGCCCAGCATCACCGAGGGCGAGATGAAGTTGGCCAGCGTGCCCAGGCGCAGCAGCGCCAGCGCCGCCTGCATCAGCCCGACCAGCAGCGTCAAGGCGCCGGCCAGCGCGATGGCCAGCGCCATGTCGCCCTGGGCCAGCGGCGCCAGCATGGCACCCAGTGCCAGCGAGGTGGCATTGGTGGGCCCGGTGGCCACATGCCGGCTGGAGCCGGCCAGGGCCGCCACCGCCGCCGGCAGCACCGCGGCGGCCAGGCCCATGGCCGGCGGCAGGCCGGCCAGCGCGGCAAAGGCGATGCCCTGCGGCAGCACCAGCACCGCGCCCAGCAGGCCGGCCAGCACATCGGCGCGCAGCGTGACGCGCCAGCCGCCGTGCTGCAGCAGGCCGGCCCACGGGAACCAGCCAGCGCATGGGCCGGACGTCGCAGGCGACGGCCGGGGATCGGGAAGCGGCGGCATGTGCATGCCCGCCAGCGTATCAGCGCGCCGGCCGCCGGCGCAGGCCCTTGCGCGCAGCGGCGCGGGCCGCTCAAGCCTGCACCGGGCCCAGTTCGAAGCGGCTCACCACCTCGGCCAGCAGCCGGGCCTGCTGCTTGAGGCTCTCGGCCGCGGCGGCGCTCTGCTCGACCAGTGCGGCATTCTGCTGCGTCATGCCGTCCAGATCGGCCACCGAGCCATTGACCCGGCCGATGCCCGCGCTCTGCTCGGCTGCCGCGGCGGAGATCTCGCCGATGATGGTCGAGACCCGCTGCACGCTGGCCACGATCTCGTCCATGGTGTGGCCGGCGCTGGCCACCTGCTGCGTGCCCGATTCCACACGCTCGACGCTGGCACTGATCAGCGTCTTGATCTCGCGGGCCGCCGCCGCGCTGCGCTGGGCCAGGCCCCGCACCTCGGAGGCGACCACCGCGAAGCCCCGGCCCTGCTCGCCGGCACGCGCCGCCTCCACGGCGGCATTCAGCGCCAGGATGTTGGTCTGGAACGCGATGCCGTCGATGGTGCCGATGATGTCGGCAATGCGGCGCGAGCTGGTGTTGATGTCCTGCATCGTGCTGACCACCTGGGCCACGGCCTCGCCACCGCGCTGGGCCACGCTGGAGGCCGACGCCGCCAGCTGGTTGGCCGAGGCGGCCGACGCCGCGGTCTGTGTCACGGTGCCGGTCAGCGTGTCCATCGCGGTGACGGTCTGCTGCAGCGAACTGGCGCCCTGTTCGGTGCGCTGGCTGAGGTCCATGTTGCCCGAGGCGATCTCGGCGCTGGCGGTGCTGATCTGGTCGGTGGCATCGCGCACCGTGCTCAGCGACGCGCCCAGGTCGTGCACCATGCGGCCCAGCGCGCGCTGCAGATCGCCGATCTCGTCGTCGCTGGTGTCCTGCAGGCGCCGGCCGGCGCTGGCCAGCCTGCCCTTGGCGGTGTCCTCGCACAGCACGACGGCGCTGCGCAGCTGCTTGACGACACGGCTGCTGACACGCCAGGCGATGACCCCCGCGCCGGCGCCAGCCGTCAACATGGCCAGCATCAGCGCGATCTGCAGGCCCTGCTGTCGTGCCTTGGCGGTGTCGGCACGCGCCGCGGCCTGGTCATGCAGGCGTGCCACCAGGTGCTGCAGCGCTTGGCTCACGCCCTTGTAGCTGTCCTCGGCGGCGCGCATGGACCCCGCACCGATGTTCGGGTCCATGCCGCTCAGGTCGATGGCCTTGTCGCAGCGCTTGGCAAAGTCGGCCAGATGGGCGCTGATGCGCGCCGCCGCCTGCGTTGACTCGTCGTCCGCGGCATGGGCCTGGGCCAGCGTGGCCAGCTGCTGGTCCACGGCCTTGACGCGGCGCGCCAGATCTGCGCGCACCGCCTTGACCTGGTCGTCGTCCATCGACGCCAGCAGCACCAGGCTGCGGTAGACCTCGCCGCGCACCTGGGCCAGCTCTTCCCGGGAGCTCGCCGCGGCATTGAACCTGGCTTCGTCAAGCCGCAGGGCCGCCGTCACGCGCTGGCCCTCCTGATCGTCCAGCCAGGCGTACGACAGGCTGGCGCACACGGCCACAACCGTGATCAGCACCGGGCCGACCAGCATCTTCGCGCCAAGTTTCACGGCTGTGCCTCCACGGGCCGCAGGCTGCGCGCTCGGCGCGCGATCACGGGTAGACGCCACCGCACACGGCGGTCTCGCCCAGCTTCTCGCAGTACATCACCTTGGCCTCGATCTTCTTGCTCACCGGATTGGTGAACTTGTAGTCCTGCCACACGCCGGCGGGCTTGCCCTTCACCAGCGACACGCGCTCTTTGATGAAGTACTTGCCGTCGACATCGGTCAGGTCGATCAGCTCGCGGCCGATCTGCTTGGCATTGGCGCCATGTGCCAGGCACTTGCCGTCCAGGCCGTAGACCACCAGGTACAGCTCACCCTGGATGAACTGGCCGCTGCGGTTGCTGATCTCGGCATAGCCCTTCTCGGAGCCGTTGGCCTTGATGAAGGCCACGCCCTTCTTGACCATGGCGACGGCGTCGTCGCGGGTGGGCTCGTTGGCACTGAAGGCGCTGGCGCAGGCCAGCGAAAGAATCAGGGGAACCAGGCGGGTGGCGTGGCGTGTCATGGGGCGGCTCCGTCGAGGGCTGGGTTGGGCAGAGGGTCTGCGCAACATCCACCGCGACCCGTTCTGGCAGTTTCGGCAGCCGGCCGCCGCACTTGAGGCGCCCCTGATCAGGGTGAGCAGCCACACCGCGGCATGTGCGCCGGCCTCATCCGCCGCCAGACCAGGTCAGGCCATCCAGCGGGATGTCGGTGGCCAGGCCGCTCATCTGCTGTGCCAGCAGCTGCCCGGTGCCGCAGGCGAACGTGAAGCCCAGCGCGCCGTGGCCCAGGTTGAGCCACAGCCCCGGCACCGCCGTGGCGCCCAGAATGGGCGCGCCGCCCGGCGTGGCCGGGCGCAGGCCGGCCCAGGGCTCGGCCTGGTCGTAATCGCCGGCGGCCGGCAGGTCGGCGCGGGCAATGCGCAGCAGGCTGGCCAGGCGCGCGGGGTCGATGGCCTCGTCCTCGCCCACCAGGTCGACCATGGCGGCGATGCGCAGGCGCTCGCCGATGCGCGCGTACAGCACCTTGCGCTCGAAATCGGTGATGCTGGCGCGCGGCGGCACATGCGCGGCGCCGATCGGCGCATCCAGGCTGTAGCCCTTCAGCGGATACAGCGGCAGCCGCAGGCCGGCGCTGGCCGCCAGCTGGCGGCTGGCAATGCCGGCGGCCAGCACGAAGGCGTCGGCGCCCACCACGCTGCCCTCGCAGCGCAGCTGCAGCCGCGCGCCGCCGGGCCCGCCCGCCGCCGGCTCGAAGCCCAGCGCCCGCGCGCGCAGCAGGCCGCGAAAGCGCGGGTGCGTGCGCAGCCGCTGCATCAGCGCAAAGCAGAAGGCATGGCAATCGGCCACCGCCTCGTCGCGGCTGAAGATGCCGCCGGCCAGGCGATCGGCCAGGCCCTGCAATGCCGGCTCGTGCGCCAGGCACTGCGCCACGTCCCAGCGCTGCTGCATGGCCGCGTCGGCACCGCGCCCGGCATCGGCCGGCAGCGCAGCGCTGGCGCGCTGCAGCAGCGCGGGCGTGCGGTAGACCACCAGCTTGCCCGGCTGCTGCCAGTCGAAGGGCGGCAGCTGCTGCTCGGTCATCAGCGTGTGCAGGCACTGCCGGCTGTGCTCGCCCAGGCGCGCCAGGCGCTGCGTGGTGCTGCGGTTCACGCTGCCGCGGCAGCGCGCCACGAACTGCGCCAGCCAGCGCCACTGCGTGCCGTCGAGCTGCGGCTTCCAGCGCAGCGGGCCGTCGCGCTCAAGCAGCCATTTCAGCGCCTTCAGCGGCACGCCGGCATCGGCCAGCGGCGACACGTAGCGGTAGCTCAGCTGGCCGCCATTGCGCAGGCTGGTGCCCTGGGCCACGCCGCTGCGGTCGAGCAGGGTCACCGACCAGCCGGCCTCGGCCAGGTACCAGGCGCTGGTGATGCCCACCACGCCCGCGCCCACCACACACACCTCACCCG
>CAYPDO010000235.1:0-7007 GCA_964409495.1 uncultured Bordetella sp. | reverse complement strand
CAGCCTCTGGGCACCCCCAGGGCTGGGCTGCGCCCAGCCCGCCCCCCGCGGGGGTTCAAGGTGCCCGGCAGAGCCGGTTCACCTTGAGAGCGCACGCAGCAGCGCCTCGCGCAGGCGCGCCGGATCGACCGGCTTGGTGATGAAGTCGGTCATGCCGCAGGCGGCGGCGCGGTCGCGCTCGGAGGTCAGCGCGGCGGCGGTCAGCGCGATCACCGGCAGCTGTGCCGCGGGCCAGCGCTGACGCAGCGCGCGCGTGGTGTCGTAGCCGCTCAATCCCGGCATCTGCACGTCCATCAGCACCACCTGGATCGGCTGGCCGGCGGCCGCGGCCGCGTCCAGTGCCTGCAGGGCCTGGTGGCCGTCCTCGGCCTGGGTGACCACCAGCCCCCAGTGCTCGAGCAGCGACACGCCGATGACCATGTTCACCGCGTTGTCCTCCACCAGCATCGCACGCACGCCCTGCAGCACGGCGTCCTGCTGTCCGGCCGCTTCGGCCGCGGCCGGCGGTGCCGGCGCGGCGGGCAGCGGCAGCGTCAGGTGAAAGCAGCTGCCCTGCCCGGGTGTGCTGTCCACGCCGATGCGCCCGCCCATCAGCTGCACCAGCTCGCGGCTGATCGACAGGCCCAGGCCGCTGCCGCCATAGCGCCGGGTGATCGACTGGTCGGCCTGGGTGAAGGGCTGGAACAGCCGCGCCCGGGCCTCGGGGGCGATGCCCGGTCCGGTGTCGTGCACCTCGAAGCGCACCCACGGCGCCGCCGTGCCCTCGGGTGCGGGCACCACGCGGGCCTGCAGCGACACCTGGCCTGAGGCGGTGAACTTCAGCGCGTTGTGCAGCAGGTTCACCAGCACCTGGCGCAGGCGCAGCGCATCGCCCTGCACCCAGGCCGGCAGTGCGGGGTCGAGCCGCACCTCGAAACCCAGGCCGTGTGCGTCAGCCAGCGCGCCATAGGCCTGCTGCAGCGAGTGCAGCAGGGCGTCCAGCGCGAACGGCGCGGTCTCCACCACCAGCTTGCCGGCTTCGATGCGCGAGAGGTCAAGGATGTCGGAGATCAGCTGCGACAGGGTCTCGGCGCTTTCGGCGATCTGGTCGAGGTAGAGCTGCCGCCGTGTCGCATCGAGGCCCGGCTGGCGCGCCAGCCGGGCCATGCCCAGCAGGCCGTTGAGCGGGGTGCGGATCTCGTGGCTGGTGCTGGCCAGGAAGGCGCTCTTGGCCTGGTTGGCGGCCTCGGCGGCGTCACGCGCGCGGGCCAGCTCCTGCGCCGCCTGGCGTGCGCCGGTGACATCTTCGGCGATCCAGATCGTGCCGCCTTCGGCCGGGCGCAGCGGATCGATGGCCTTGGCGGCAAAGCGCATCAGCAGCCGGCTGCCGTCGCGGCGCATCGCCTCGCGTTCGCCCTGCACCGCCTCGCCGCGCGCCAGCGCCGGCCCCACCTGCGCGCCGACTGCCTGGTAGTCCTGCGCACTGGGCCACACCACCTCGCCGGGCTGGCCGGCCAGCGTGCCGGGCGCCCAGCCCAGCATGCGCTCGAAGAAGGGGTTGACCAGCTCGAAGCGGCGCTCGCGCGTGAACGCGATGCCGATCGAGGCATTGGCCAGCATGGCCTCGCGCTCTTGCTGCAGGCGCTGCACCTCGGTGACATTGCGTGCGTTGATCAGCAGGTAATCCTGGCCATCGCGCGTGAAGCGCGTGGCCGCCAGCTGCAGCTGCACCCCGCGGCCGTCGGCGGCCTGGAAGTCGATCACCCGGTCGCGCACCGCGCCCTGCGCCATCACGTCGCGCAGCAGGGCGTCGCGGTCGGCGGTGTGGCGCCACACATTCAGCTCGGTCGAGGTGCGGCCCACCACCTCGGCGGCGCTGCGCCGCAGCACCTGGCAGAAGCTGTCGTTGACCATCACGTAGCGGCCGGTCTGCAGATCGGTGAGCGTGATGATGTCGGGGCTCATCGAGACCACCAGCGACAGCAGGGCCTCGCTGCGCTGCAGGGCCTGCACGGTGCTGCGGCGCTCGGTCTCGTCGCTGAACATCGACAGCACCGCCGGCAGGCCGTCATGCAGCACGCGCACCGCGGCAGCCTTGGCCAGCACCGGCCGGCCGTCGCAGGTGATCAGGCGCCGGTCCACATCGTGCAGCATGGGCTGGTCGGGGGCCAGCAGGGCCAGGCGCGCGCGCGCGTCGCGGCGCTCGTCCTCGTCCATGTGCTCGCGCAGGATGTCGTGGCCCACCAGCGCCGCCACGTCGGCATAGCCCAGCAGGCGCGCCGCGGCCGGGTTGGCGTCGAGCATCAGGCCATCGCGGTGCACCACCAGCGCACTGGGCGTGCGCATGAACAGCTCCTGGTAGCGCGACTCGGTGGCCGCCAGCGCCTGCTGCGCCTGGTGCTGGGCCGTGACATCGCGGGCCACGCCCCAGAAACCGGCAAAGCGGCCATCGGCCTCGAAGCGCGGCTCGCCATGGGCCAGCAGGCGGCGCAGGCGGCCGTCCGGCAGGCGCCAGGCCACCGGCAGGTCGCGCAGCGGCACGCGCTCGTCGAGGGCGCGGCGCAGCGCGGCATCGGCCACGCTGCCGAGCTGCAGCGCGGGCAGCGTCCAGGGGGTCTGGCCGAGGGCCTGGGCCACCGGGTGGAAGCTGCGCCGCGCATCGCGCACCTCGATGCGGCGCAGGCGCAGCTGCTCGTCCATCTCCCAGTAGGCCACGGTCGCAATGCCCAGCAGGGTGCGGAAGCGGTCCTCGCGGCGCTCGACGACGTCGATGAAGCGCGCCATCAGCCCCACCACCGCCCGCCCCACCGCGGCGCCGGTGGCGATGGCCAGCAGATGGGCCATCATCATCAAGGGCATGGGCGGCATGCGCCCGTCTGGCAGCGGCATCCAGCCGGCCCACTGGCCCAGCCCCAGGCCCAGCACCACTGTCACCGCCAGGGCCGGCGCCAGCAGCGCAACGCGGCGCGAGCCGGCCACGTTGGCAATGGCCACCAGCAGGCCGAAGAACAGCAGGCCCGGCGCCGCGAAGCCCCAGTGGTTGATGCTGCTGTTGACGCCCACCAGCAGCAGCGTGGCCATCACCAGGATGTCGAGCGCGCGGCCTGCCCACTCAGGCCGGATGCGCAGGCCCGCCAGGCCCAGCGCGGCCATGGCCAGGTAGCTGCCCAGCAGCACGCGGAAGGCGGAGGACCCCACCCGATCGGCCATCGCCAACACTGCCGCCACGGCCATGCAGCAGGTGACGACGTAGATGCCGAACACCGTGCGAACGATCTGGTACTGCAGCGCCTGGCGGGCGGCAGACTGGTTCGTGTCGGTCAGCAGGGGCATGCCGCGTTGCGGGGGAGAAGGCCGGGGGCCGGAACAGTGTCACCGATCACACCGGCGGGGCATGCTGTGGAATGCCCTCGAACGCGGGGCCGGCGCCGGCCGCGGCGCGCGCGGGTTCAGCGCGCGGCGTTCAGCGCACGCCGCGTGGCGTCGGCCACGGCGCGGGCGGCGCTGGCGAAATCCTCGCCCGACGAGGCATAGAGCACCGCGCGCGACGAGTTCACGACAATGGGCCCGGTGGTGCCCGAGGCGTCGCGGCGCCAGCCGGCGCGCACCGTGGCCGCGGCATCGCCACCCTGCGCGCCGACGCCGGGGATCAGCAGCGGCAGCGTGGGCGCCAGCGTACGCACGCGGTCGATCTCGGCCGGGAAGGTGGCGCCCACCACCAGGCCCAGCTGGCCGTTGCGGTTCCAGGGGCCGGCGGCGAGCTTGGCCACATGCTCGTACAGCAGGCTGCCATCGGCCAGGGCTTGCGCCTGCAGGTCGCTGCCGCCGGGGTTGCTGGTGCGGCACAGCAGGAACAGGCCGCGGCCATCCCAGCGCAGCCAGGGCTCGAGCGAGTCGAAGCCCATGTAGGGCGACAGGGTCACGGCATCGGCCTGGTAGCGCTCGAAGGCCTCGCGCGCATAGAGCTCGGCGGTGGCGCCGATGTCGCCGCGCTTGGCATCCAGAATCACCGGCACCTCGGGCGCATTGCGCTTGATGTAGGCCATCAGCGCTTCGAGCTGGGCTTCAGCGCGGTGCGCGGCGAAGTAGGCGATCTGCGGCTTGTAGGCCAGCACCAGGTCTTTCGTGGCATCGACGATGCGCGCGCAGAACTCGAAGATGCGCCCGGCGTCGCCCTTCCAGGCCCCCGGAAACTTCGAGGGCTCGGGGTCCAGGCCCACGCACAGCAGGGAATCGGCGCGCTTTTCGGCGGCGAGCAGGCGGTCGGTGAATCTCATTTGACGGTTCGTGCCTTTGGGGATCGACGCTCAAGACCGATCGACAGTGTGGCGCACCCAGTCGGTGCAGAGCTTTCGGAACGAGCGGCTGCGCGCCCTTGCCAGTTCAAGGTCGATGTGCTGGCTGAGAGCCGGCTGATCCTGCACAGGATCGTAGTGACGCGACTGCCGTCGCTGGCGCAGCCAGCCTTTGGCATCACGGATGCGTTCGGCATCCACCTGCAGGTCGCTGCGGTTGAACACGAACTGGCGCTTGCCCTGGAGTGACTCTGCTGCTGCGATGAACCAGGCTTCGTACTCACGGTGCGCCAGCACCACAGCAATGGAAACGCGCGAGACGATTGCCGATGCCTTCTGGAGGATCTTCGGCGCCAGTTCCAGCGGGCAGTCATCGTCGCCGTCCAGCAGGATCAGCACCCAACCACGGCTCAGGCACTTCTTCTCTGCCAGCAGGAGGTGGCGGCGAAAGTCGGTGTCGAACTTCAGCAGCCGGGAACGTGGCATGCGAATCGGCCGGCTGTCGACATGAACCATGGCCTCTGGTGTCAACCAGGCGTGCAAGCGACGCAGCAGAACGGGAATTGCCTGGACCTCACCATCGCCTTCGACGATCGCGCTGACCGTGATCATTCAGCACCCAGCTCATCGAACAACGACACTTGACGGGCCTGCTGGCGCAGGCTGGCTTCGTCGGCCGTCAATTGATTCAATCTGAGCAATTCGCCGGCAGAGAACAACTGCTCGCGCATGGCCTCCACAGAAGCGGAATCCAAGTCAGCGATGCGCGTGTTGCCGTCATCTGCCACGACGGCTCGGATGGTCTCAGCCTGCACGGAGGCATCGTCCAGCAAGTCCGGGCTATGACTCGTGACGATCACTTGGGTGCGCTCAGCAGCACGGCTCAATGCACCCCGCAGGGCGCGAGCGGCTGCCGGATGCAACGCGGTCTCGGGCTCTTCGATGCCAATCAGGCTGGGCGAGTGATCGGGATTTCCTTGGAAGAGTGCCGTCAGCACCCCCAATGTGCGCAGCGTGCCGTCGGACATGTTCTGCGCTGAAAAGCTCCAAGGGTGGCGTTGACCGGCGACACGTTGTCGAAACTCCAGCGTTTCGAGAGATCCCATCGGGCTGCGTCGCACGCCTTCGATCGAAGGTACCACCGACTGCAGATAGCCTTGGATCAGTGCCAGGCCTTCGGGAGAGGTGCGCTCGAGGTGGCCGATGACACTGGTGATGTTCTCCCCCACAGGCTTCAACAGGCGGCCGTCCTGCGGCTTCTGCGGCTCGCGCATGGTTTTTGGGTTCAGGTTGTAGAAGCCCATGCTGGTCAAGGCATCGAAGACCGGCCGAAAGGCCTGCAGGCCAGACAGGGACACCAGGGCAAGGCGATCCCTCGTGATGGCCGGAAAGTGTGCCTCGCTGCTGTCTTTCAGTTCGCCAGACTCGACCGAATAGCGCGGCCCCTGACCCTTTGCCCCCAGGGCGAGCTTCTCGCTTTTGACCACGAGCGCGCCATCCGAAGCCGAGCCTGCATCGAAGGCGTAAAGACCGCGCTGACCGTCTTTGAGCGTGTACTCAAGGCGGATGCCGAAGTGGTTCGGGTGACCACCCGACCGGCGCCTGACTTCGGCCAGGCCGCCACGTTCATTCAGCGCGATTTCAAGCGATGTGGCGAGCGCATCGCGAACCAGGTGGAGGGCTTCCAGGAAGTTGCTCTTGCCAGACCCGTTGGCACCTACCAAATAGGTCAATGGCCCCAGCCGTACGTCGCAATTGCCGATGCTCTTGTAATTGCGCAGTTTGACGCGCGTCAGAAAGATCGGGGCGCTCATGCGGCGATTGTGGGGGAATCCCTCTGCGTATGTTGTCCAGGCTCAGATCCGCCCGGCCAGCGACGCCGCCAGACCGGTGTAGCTGGCCGGCGTCATCGCCAGCAGGCGGGTCTTCTCATCCTCGGGCAGGGCCAGCTTGGCGATGAAGCCCAGCATCAGCTCGCGCGTCATCGGCTGGCCGCGGGTGAAGGCCTTGAGCTGCTCATACGGCTCGGGCAGGCCGTGGCGGCGCATCACGGTCTGGATGGCCTCGGCCATCACTTCCCAGGCGCCGTCCAGGTCGGCGGCCAGGGCCTCGCGGTTGACCTCCAGCTTGCCCAGGCCGCGGCTCAGGCTGTCCAGGCCCAGCACGACATAGCCGAGGGCCACACCCATGTTGCGCAGCACCGTGCTATCAGTCAGGTCGCGCTGCCAGCGGCTGACCGGCAGCTTCTGGCTCAGATGGCTGAGCAGCGCATTGGCCAGGCCGAAGTTGCCCTCGGCGTTCTCGAAGTCGATCGGATTCACCTTGTGCGGCATGGTGCTGGAGCCCACCTCGCCATCCTTGAGCTTCTGCTTGAAGTAGCCCAGCGAGATATAGCCCCACACGTCGCGGCTCCAGTCGATCAGGATGGTGTTGCAGCGCGTGATGGCATCGAACAGCTCGGCCATGTAGTCGTGCGGCTCGATCTGGATGGTGTAGGGGTTGAACGTGAGGCCCAGGCGCTCTTCCACCACCTTGCGGCTGAAGGCCTGCCAGTCGTGCGCCGGGTAGGCGGCCAAGTGGGCGTTGTAGTTGCCCACCGCGCCGTTCATCTTGGCCAGCAGCTTCACATCCGCAATGCGCGCGCGCGCCGCCAGCAGGCGCGCCACCACGTTGGCGATCTACTTCGCCAGGTGGTGCGAGATGCGTGGGGTCTTGCGTCCTCGCGACGTCACC
>CAYPDO010000234.1:6165-7044 GCA_964409495.1 uncultured Bordetella sp. | reverse complement strand
ACAGGACCGCCAGCAGGCCCAATAGCCGCCGGCGCAGCTGGGCCTGCAGACTCCCGGCTGGCGTGAATGCGGGCCCCGCGGGTGCCCGCCGACGCAGCCGCCCCAGCGCCCGGGTGGCCGGAGCGTTGTTGTCGGCTGGATCGGGCTCAGCGCTCAAGCCGGTAGCCCAGGCCGCGGTGGGTGCTGATCAGGCTGGCGCCCAGCTTCTTGCGCAGCCGGCTGACGATCACCTCCAGCGAGTTGCTGGCCGACTCGGCCAGGCCCAGCCCGTGCAAGCGGCCCTCGATCTCGCCGCGGTTGAAGATGCGGCCGGGCCGCTGCGCCAGGCAGGCCAGCACCGCCCACTCCATCTGCGTCAGGTCCACCGGCACGCTGTCCAGCCAGGCCTGGTGGGCGTCGGGGTCCAGGCGCAGACCGGCCACCGGCCCGGCGGCGTGCGAGGTGCGGCGGGCCACGGCCTGCACCCGGGCCAGCAGTTCGTCCAGATCGAAGGGCTTGACGAGGTAGTCGTCAGCACCAGCGTTCAGGCAGCGGATGAGGTCGCTGACCTGGTCACGCGCGGTCAGCACGATCACAGGCCACAGTTGGCCGCCGACACGCCACTGGCGCAGCAGATCCATGCCGCTGCCGTCGGGCAGGTGCAGGTCGAGCAGAGCCAGGTCGGGTGGTGGCGCCTCCCAGGCCTCGGCCACCCGACGGCACCAGTGCACCGCATGGCCGGCCATGGCGCAGTGCTCGGCCACGGCGCGGCCCAAGTCGTGGTCGTCTTCGAGCAGCAGCAGGTGCATGGTTGGGGCGGCGGAGATGCGCCCCGAGTGGACCGGCCCGGGCTTAAGGCAGTCTGAACGGCCGGCCCATGGACCCGGGGTCAGCGCGACG
>CAYPDO010000234.1:0-6155 GCA_964409495.1 uncultured Bordetella sp. | reverse complement strand
AGTACCACCACCAGCGCGCTGGCGGAGCCTAGGATATTCGATGGCCCTGGGCAAGGCCCAAGACAGGCCTTCGACGGCCTGAAGCGCCTGGCTGTACCGACCTTGCCGTCGCATCGTGCGGTGTCCGCAGGTCCTTGGACCGTTCACCAGGGGTGCTGGCGGTCAAGCCACAAGGGTTGACCCTGACTTCAATCGTGCTGCGCCGAAGCGTCGCGCGTCGCCGTCCCGGCTGCGGCCTTGCGTTGCCACCCTGGGGCGTGGTGTTTGAGACGGCCGGCGTGATTCAAGGCGCGGCCCAGGATGCCCGAACTTGTCCTGCCTCGCACGCCTGCCCTCGGGGCTGGTGGAAGCAGATCAAGGCCCAGGTGAGTCAGGATCTACTGGATCACCGGCCGCTCCACGAGAGCCGCGATGATGGTCAGTTCTCCGGCACCGCAGTTCGGGCAGTGCTGCATGTCGATGTCGAAGACCCGCTTGAGCAACCGCGCCCAGCTGAAGCGGTGCGGCAGGGCATGAACTGTCTTGAGCTCGCATTCTTCGCCAACTGCGACGTCGGTGGCCTGCTCTTGCACTTCGGGTCCCTGCGGCACCACCGCCAGCGTGGCCTCAAGGACCCTTTGCCGCCGTCCGTCCAGTCGGATGTAGACGACCTGCCGCAGCAGCAAAAAGCCAACCCGCCAGCTCGTGCCATCGGCTTGGTCGATGCTAGCCAGGCGCTGGCTGATGCGCACGACGACGCCCACGATCGTGTTCATGTGCTGATGCGCGAAGGCAACCTTCTCGCCGCAGCGGAAGTCGTGGCGTCAGACCCGCGCTGCCGGCGACAGCGCGGGCTGCGGTGCCGGCTGCGGCGTGCCGGGCGCAGGTGGCTCCACCCCCGTGCAGGGCGCCATACATCTTGCCGCGGCCGCCGCCCGCTCCGACCGCGATCAACGAAGCGGAGGTTTCGCAGGCAGCTGACTCAGCTTGCTGCGAGGCCAAGCGCAATGCGCGCAACCGCGTCGAGGTGTTCTCCTTTGCAGGGACCAGGACTTCGACCTGAACGACTGGCCCAGGCCTCCCAATGGACGACGGCGACGTTCAGCGAACAGTGCGCGCGGTTGCCCAACAGGACAACCTTGAACCCCGCGTGGTGCCGCCCGGTGCCGTGCGCTGCCAACGTGATCTGTTCGGCGTCGAAGACGCTGCGCGAATCGGCCGCCAAGACAGTCAGCGCCCCACCCCGGAACCCGGGGGCGCTGCTGCATCATTCGAGTTCGATCTTGCTGGCGTCCAGCAAGGTGCCCAGCAGGCTGCCCTTGATCTCCACGAACAGGCCGGCGCCAAGCCGGGCTGCAGACAGGCCCTTGAACGTGGTGCCGGTGCCGTGCCGCACCGTCACCGTGGCGGGTGCGCTGCCAGCGTATTCGAGCTTGTAGACCTGCAGGTCGAACTCCCCCGGGCGCACGGCGGTGATCAGGCCCTTGGCCTCGACGAAACTCGCGACCAGCACGGGCGACGTGGGTTGCCCGGTGGTGGGTAGGCCGGCCACCGGTTGTGCACTGGCGCAGGCGCCTTCCATCTCGACCTTGACGGGTTGCAACTGGCCGGCCGCAGTCACGGCGCCCTTGACTTCGATCGGCGTTCCGGCCACCAGACAGTTCAGGCCGCCGCGATCGAAGTAGGCGCCGCTGACGTCCAGCGTCAGCGTGCTGCCTTGCAGCACCATCGGCACGTGCTTGGCGTACATGGCACGCAACACCACCTGCTGGCCGTTGACACTACTCACCACGCCCTTGACCTCGCCGTAGCTTCGGCTGGCCTCATCGTTCTGGTCAGTGCCGCTGCCCGGCGTGCGGGTCTTGTATGCGCCCTCGACCTCCAGCAGTCGCGCGGTGAAGCCGTTGCCGCCTGCGGCCGGCACCAGGTAGGCCTCGATGCGCAGCCCCGGCGCCAGCAGCGCCGCGCTGCCGCGCTCATAGCGGGCCTGGCTCACGTCGACGCGGATGCTGCCGGTCGCGCCGGTCTGGCTGCTGCGGTCCACGGCCAGCGTGAGCATGCCGTTGTCGACGGCAGTGACCACACCATGCACCTTGCCGCTGGCCGCGCTGGTGGCATCGCTGCGGTCCTTCACCTGGCGGGCCGTGAACTGCAAGGCATCGGCGCCCTGGCCGCTCACGCGGCCATGGAGCTCCACCATGCTGCCCACCACCGGTGTCCAGCCGGCCGCGCGCTCAGACAGGAAGGTGGTCTGCGCATCCAGCGTGAAGATCTGGCTGCCCAAGGCCGCCGTCTGCACGGTGATGCTGGTGGCGGTGACGGCGGTCACCGTGCCCTTCACCTCGGTGTAGCGGCTGTTCCAGCCGGCCAGATCGGTGCTGCGGGCCAGGCGGGTGGCCGGCACCAGCGTGCTGCCTTCCAGGCGGAAGTTGGGCAGGTCGAAGTCCAGCGCCAGGGCGCCGCTGCGGCTGTCCCAGCCTTCCAGCCTGAAGCCAAGGTATCCGGCGGGCGCCTGCAGCGTCACGTCCTGCATGCTGCCGTCCAGGGTCTGCAGGCGGGCCTGGCCACTCACATACACCCGGACTTCAGTAGCATCCAGCGGAACGCTGGCGGTGGCCACCAGCGCCCCGGTGCGGCGCAGGGTCGGCAGGTTGATCAACTGGGGGGTGTCGTAGCGCACCACCTCGGTCTCGCCGGCCGGGCTGACGACGGTGATGCGTGTCACGCTCACCCACACCGCGTCGTGCGCGGCCGAGAAGTCGTCGGTGAGATAGACGGCCGCCTGGGCGCGAACCGCTGGTGCCTGCGCCGGTGCCTGCGCCAGGGGCTGGGTGTCGCTGGCGCCGCTACCGCCGCCACAGGCCGGCAGCAGCAGTGCCAGGCCCATCGACAGGGCCAGCAGGGTCAGGTGGGGTCGTCGGGTCGGGGTCGTCTGCATCGCGGGTCTCCAGAGGTTGGGGTAGCTTCGGGTTCCCAGGCAACCCGTCGTGGCCGCAGTGTCAGCAGGCTGTCTGAAGCGTCGCTGAAGCGCCTGGGCGCACCGGCCCGGCCCGTGGCCGACATCACGCCGGAAGATGCCGTCGACCGGCGGCTTCAGCTTCGCTTCAGTGGCCGGGTGTCCAATCCTTCGGCCAAATCGCCACCCAATGGACCGACCCGATGCGACTGCTGCTGATCGAAGACGACCCACTGCTGGGCGAGGGGCTGGCCGACTACCTGCGTGGCGAGGGTCACCAGGTGGACTGGTTCACCGGCCTGGCACCGTTGGGGTCGCTGGTTGGCGAGCCCTATGACACCTGGCTGGTCGACTGGAACTTGCCCGACGGGTCGGGGCTGCAGTGGCTGGCATCCCAGCGCGCTCGCGGCGCGACCACGCCCGCCATCATGCTGACGGCGCGTGATCGGCTCGCCGACCGCATCGACGGGCTCGACGGCGGCGCCGACGACTACCTCATCAAGCCCTTTGCCCCGGAAGAACTGGCCGCCCGCGTGCGTGTGCTGGCACGGCGGCAGACCGGCGGCGCCGGTGCACTGCGGCAGCTGGGCGCGGTGACGGTGGACCTCAACGCGCGCTCGGTGACGCTGTCCGGCGCCCGCGTCGATCTCACTGCCCGCGAATGGCTGCTGCTCGAAGCGCTGGTGCTGCGCGCCGGGCGCATCGTCACCAAGCAGGATCTCGACGCGCTGGCCAACGGCTTCGACGGCGATGTGTCCAGCAATGCGCTGGAGGTGCACATCAGCAATCTGCGGCGCAAGCTCGGGCGCGAGGTGATCGAGACGGTGCGTGGCATGGGCTACCGGGTGCCGAAATGACGGCCGCTGCTGCCCCGCCATCGATCCGTGCACGCCTGGCGCGCGCCTGGCTGATGACCGCCCTGGCCTGGACCCTGGCCGCCGGCGTGGCCGTGTGGTTGGTGGTCCGCCACGAGATCCACGAAGTGCTGGACCATGCCCTGCAGGAGTCGGGCGAGCTGCTGTACGGCATGCTCTCAATGCCGGTGGCCGCCGAGGTATTGATGCGGTCACACGGGGCCTCCCTGGCAGCGCCGCGGCACCAGGAGAACCTGGTGTGGCAGGTGGTCGGTCCTGACCGCCTGCTGCTGTTGCGATCGCATGCCGCACCGGCACTGCCGCTGCTGGCCACGCCGGTGGTGGGCCTGTCCGATCTCGGGACGGCCTGGCGTGTGTACGGCATGGCCCTGCCGGCGCCTGCCGGCGCCATGCTCTACGTGGCCCAGCCTGGCTGGGAGCGGCACGAGGCCGAACTGGAGGCGGCCTTCCTCAGCGGTCTGGCGGCGCTGCTGGTGGGTGTTGCGGGCTCGGTCTGGGCGCGGCGCCTGCTGGTGCGTGAGCTGCACCCGCTGGAGGAGCTGTCCCACGCGGTGGCACGCCATGATCCGCTGGACCCCAGCCGTGAGCTGCCGCATGTCGACCGTACGGAACTCGTGCCGCTGCGCCAGGCCATCGCCGAGCTGGGATTCCGGGTGGCACGCCGCGTGGCCAGCGAGCGTGCATTTTCGGCCCATAGCGCCCATGCCCTGCGCACGCCGCTGGCCGGCATCGACGCCCAGCTGGCGGTGGCCATGCGTTCCGCCCCACCCGATCTGGCGCAGCGGCTGCAGCGTGTGCGTCAGGCGGCGCAGCGGCTGCAGCAGGTGGTGGTGGCACTGCTGGCGCTGTTCCGCAGCGGCGCCGAGCCGCAATGGCAGCAGGTAGATCTGGCCGCCCTGGTACACCGCCTGCCGGTGGCCGACCTGCAGGTGCATGTCCGCGGTCTGGCCCAGGTGCAGGCCGATCCCGACTTGCTGGCTGCGGCCCTGGCCAACCTGCTGGACAACGCCGTGCGCATGGGCGCCAGGGCGGTGGTCGTGGATGTCACCAGCGCTGACGATGGCGGCGTGCGCATCTCGGTCAGCGACGATGGCCGCGGCATGACTGCGCCGCTGCGCGCCGCGCTGACGCATGAGCTGACCTCGGGCCGCTATGCCCGACCGCTGGGCCTGGGACTGATGCTGGCCGATCTGGTGGCCCGCGGGCATGGTGGCCAGGTCAGTCTGCCGGCACCGGACGGCGGCGCGGGCACGACGGTGTGTCTGCGCCTGGGTCCGCAGCGCGCACCGGGCGCTGGTCCGGCTGGCTGACCTCGACGGGCCACACGCCCCTGGCGGGCGTGCTCAGCGCAGCTTCAGGGTCGGTGCCTAGATTGCGGGTTCCGTTCTATCGAGCCTGTCATGCCTGCCCTGCCATCCCTGCTCCAACTGCTGCTGCTGGCCACTGCCACCCTGGCCGAGGCCGCGCCCGGCCTGCTCGTGCTCACCCCTGCACAACAGCGCCAGGCCGGTGTGCAGACCGCTGCGCCGACCGCCAGCCAGGATGTGGCGGCAACGGTGCCAGCCAGCGTCGGCAACCTGGTGCTGCAGGGCCGCGTGGTGGCTCCGTCCCAGGCGATCGAACTGGTCAGCGCACCGATGGCCGGCGTGGTGCAGGCGGTGCTGGTGGACAACGCCGATACCGTGCGTGCCGGCCAGCCTATGCTGCGCCTGCTCAGCCCGGCGCTTATGGCCGTCCAGCGGGAGTACCTGCAGCTGCAGCTCCAGGCCGAACAGGCTGACGACCGCCTGGGGCGCGACCAGCGCCTGGCCGACGAAGGCATCATCGCCACCGCACGCCTTCAGGAAACCCGCAACGCGGCCCAGCAGGCCCGGCTGGCCATGCAGGAACGGCGCCAGGCCCTGCGCCTGGCCGGCCTGTCCGATGCCCAGATCCGGCATCTGGTGAGCACGGCCAGCGTGCAGCCGGCGCTCGGCGTGCCCGCCACGGCCGCCGGCCGCGTGGCAGAGGTCCTGGTGCAGCCCGGCCAGCAGGTGGAGGCCGGCGCGCCGCTGCTGCGCATCGCGCGCCCGGTGGCGCTGGGCCTGGCGCTGCAGGCCACGCAGGCCCAGGCCGCGCAGCTGCGCCCTGGCGCGGCGGTGCAGCTGCAGGGCTGCGACCTGGCGGGCACCGTGCGCGGCGTGGTGCCGGCGATGCAGTTCAACCTCGAGCGCATGTCGGAGCGGTACTTCCACACGAAGCCGCTCTTCGTCGGGCCCGGCATCAAGACGGGCATGCCGATTCTGTACGACAACCCGCGCGAGGTCGGCGCCGATCGCATCGTCAACGCCATCGCCGCCTACGAT
>CAYPDO010000233.1:0-7048 GCA_964409495.1 uncultured Bordetella sp. | reverse complement strand
GGGCGTCGGGGTTCTTGATCGGGTCGCCGCCATAGCTGGTGGGGATGTGGCGGCCATCGAGGGCGGCCAGCCGCGCACGCTGCTCGTTGGCGGCGCCCAAGTCCTGGTACCACTGGCGCGCGCGCTACAGGCAGCGCGGCACCAGCCAGCCGGGCAGCGGCGTGCTGCTGCCATCGACCGCAAACTGGTCACCCCGGACATGGGCATAACGCAGCTCCACGGCCCAGCCCGGCACGCAGCGCCACTCGCCCTGCAGCTCGATGCCGCGGATCTCGGCGCGCGCCGCATTCACGCTCTGGAAGGTGCGCGTGCTGGCGGCCATGCCGGCCTCCAGCGGCACGGTGGTGGTGGCGGTGACATCGGAGTCGCCGACGATGAAGTCGCGGTAGCGCGACTTGAACAGCGCCAGCCCTCAGCGCAGCCAGCCCTCGCGCCCGCGCAGGCCCAGCTCATGCGACTGGCTGTGCTCAGGCTTCAGGTCGGGCTTGCCGATGCTGCGGTTGGGGCGGGTTGGCGCTGCTGTTGCTGACGCCGCCGTTGATCTGCCAGGGCGTGGGCGTGCGAAAGCCGCGTGCCACCTGCGCACAGGGCTGCAGCGGCGGCTGCCACTGCCACACCAGGCCCAGGCGCGACGACACCGCCTGGCTGGCCAGGCGCGAGGGCGTGACGCTGTTGTTGCGGGTGTACAGCGGGTTGCCGGTGTCGGGATCGATCTCGTAGCGGTCAAAGCGCAGCGCCGGGCTGATGCACCAGGCGCCGATGGCCACCTCGTCCTGCGCAGAGGCGCCGAGCTGGCGGTAGTCTGAATCCGGAAAGCTCTGGTTGGGCAGCAAGGCCGCGGCACTGGCGCTGCCGCTGCGGATCAGGCTGCCATCGGCGGCGTGGTGCGCGCCCTCCTTCAGCGAGCGGATGCGCGCATCGGAGTAGTCGGCGCCCCACACCAGGCGGTGCGCCACAACTGCGCTGCCGAAGTTGCTTTCGCCCTGCAGGCCGGCGCCCAGCGTGCGCTCGCCGTAGCGGGTGTCGCGGGTGCGGCGCGCCCAGGCAGCGGGCGGGCTGGTGTAGCGCTCCTGGCCGAACTGGTGGTTGCCGGTGTCCTGGCCGTACACCCAGGCCGGCAGGCGCGGCACCCAGGGGTTGCGCAGATCGGAGTAATGCCAGTCGAGCTTGCCCAGGCTGCGCATGACATGCTCGCTGGCGCGCGCGTCGATCACGCTGGCATTGACAAACTGCATGCCCACCACGGCGTGGATCGGGTCTGTGCTGTTGCGCCGCGCCAGGTGTTCGAGCGTGAGCCTGAACTGGGCCGCGCATCCAGCGTGTCCAGCAGCTTGCCCGGCACATGGTCGCTGTGCCGGCTTTGCGGCTTGGGCACGGTGGACTGGGCATTGCGCGTGTCGCGCTCGCCGCGGTTGCCGGTCTCGTGGCCGCGGCGCAGGCTGGCCAGCAGCTGGGCCTGCCAGGCGCCGGGCCCGTCGCCGCGGCGCGCGGCAAAGGCGGGCACGGCCAGCCATTCGCGGCTGGCCGATGCATAGCCCAGCTTCAGGCGGGCCTGGGCGGGCTGGCCTGGCGCCAGCAGGTCGGCCGGGTCCTTGGTGAGAAAGCTCACCACGCCGGCCAGGCCGTCGGAGCCGTACGAGGCCGACGAGGGCCCGCGCAGCAGTTCCACGCGCTTGCTGCCCTCGATGTCGAGGTCGTCGCCGCGGCCGGCCACAAACGGGCCGCTCTCGTAGAACATCGGCAGGCGCACGCCATCCACCTGCAGCAGCACCTGGTTGCCCTCGAGGCCGCGCACATCGATGCCCTCGTTGCCGCCGCGCCCAATGGCGCTGAACACCGCCGACATGCGCGCCGGCGTGCGCCGCACGGCGATGCCGGGCGCGTCGTCGAGCAGGCTTTTCAGATCGGTGGCGCCGCTGCGGCCGATCTCCTGTGCCTCGCGGCTGCTCACGCTGGCCGGCACCGCGTCGGCCTCGGCGTCCAGGCGGGTGGCGGTGCTGACGATGCGTTGCAGCACGGTCGCGCCCGGACGCGCCGCCACCGCCGGCCCGGGCACGGTGGGACAACACGGTGAGAGGAACTTCGAGGTTGGCCGAAGATGGAACAGGGCGGTCCGGCAGGGCCGGCGGGCGCGGCGGCGTCAGTGCCAGCGCGCGTGTGGCGGCACCGGCAGCGCGGCGTCGGCGCAGGCCGCGGCCTGGCAGCCCGGCGTGCTGCCGGGCTCGGCACGGGCCAGGCCTTGCCAGCGCTCGCGCGCCTGGGCCATCACCTGGCGCATGGCCGGTGGCAGGGCCGGGTGCTCGGCCAGGAAGAACAGGTTCGACACCACCTTGCGCGACAGCAGCGAGCGCAGGCTGGCCACGTCCAGCGCGCTGCCGGGGGCGGGGTCGGCCCAGGTGGTCATCAGCGCCAGCGTGCCGGCGATCAGCGCATGCGGGCAGGGCAGGGGCAGTTCGTCGTCGGCATCGTGGCCGGCATCGGCGGCGGGGGGCAGGGCAGGGTCCATGGGCGGGGCTCCGGAAGTCGCGGCGGTCAGGCGGTTCAACAAGGGCTTCAGGGATGGGCGGATCACCGCCTCAGTGCGTGGCGCGCGCCAGGCCCAGCGCGCGCTGCAGGCCGCTGCGGCTGGGCTGCTCGACGAACAGGCAGGGCTTGCCGGTGCGCTTGCAGTGCGCCTTCACGCGCCAGTAGGCGTCGTGGCTGATGCAGCCGGTCTGGCAGATCACCAGGTCAGCCGCGGCCAGGTGGGCATCGAGCTGGGCCGCGCTGTGCTCGGTGCCGCCGTCGTGGTGCATGAACATGGCGCCCTGGCCCTCGATGACATGGCGGTACACCGGCACCGCGCGGCTGCGCCCGCCCACGCACAGCACCGCGCGCCGGGCCAGGGCCGGCCAGGGCAGGGGCACGGCCTGGCCGGTGGCCGGTGGCAGACGATCGGCCGGCGTGCCGGCCTCGGCGGCTGAAGCCGGCGCTGCGGCCGGCGCCGCCGCGGCCATGCTGTCGGCGCTGCGGCAGGCCGCCAGCCGCGCCTGGCGCAGCGCGCGGTCCAGTCCCACCAGGCGTTCGCGCAGCTGCAGCACCTGGGCCTGCAGTTCGCGGCGCGGCGCCAGATCCGGCGTGGCCTGGCGGGCCAGCAGCAGCGCCTCCTCGAGCTGGGCGATGCGTGTGTCGCGGCCGATCAGCTCGCCGCGCAACTGCACCAGCTGGCCCTGCATCTGCTCCAGGCGCAGCGCCTGCTGGCGCAGCTGCGCGATCTGGCGCGCCTGCAGCGCGGCCTGCGCCAGCTGCAGCTGCTGATGCGCGGCCTGCAGCTCGCGCAGGCGGCGACGGTCGGCGCGCTCGGCGGCGCCCCACTGGTGCTGCAGCAGGTGGATGTCGTGCAGCACCTGCTCCTCGAGCAGCGCATCGCAGCGCGCATGGGTGAGCGTGGCCCACAGCGCGCCGGCCACGCCATCGCCGGCCAGGGCCGCGCGCCACCACTGCGCCAGGGCCTCGGTGTGCTTGCAGCCGCGCACGGCACGCAGCGCGTCGGCATAACGCGTGTCCAGCGCGTGCTGGATGCGCTCGGCCAGCGGCGTGCGGCGCTTGCTGGCGGCGATGGCCTCGCAGTGCAGCGCATAGTCGTCGGCGGGGGCGTCGCTGCCCAACGCACGCTGCACCAGGCTGCGCACCTGGGCCAGCGGCAGGCACACGCCGATCACCGGGCAGAAGGCGTGGCGGTCCAGCTCCCACAGCCGGCGGCGGCGCGAGCCCTGGGCCGCGGCCCCGGCCGGCGGCGCCGCAGCCTGCGGTCGGCCATCGGGCACCGGCGCGGCGGCTGCTTGCAGCAGCGGATGCGGCGGGTGGAAGCCGGCGTGCGGTGCCAGCGGGCTGGCCGGGTGCGGGCGTGTCTGGCACATGGTGGCAAGGCCTTCGCGTCAGGAGGGGCAGGTGGACGTGCGGGCCGGCAAGGCGCCGGCATCGGGCCTCAGCGCGGCGGCCAGGGCGCCAGTTCGTCGAGCAGGCAGTGCCAGCCGCAGTGCAGGGCACCGGCCTGCGCGGCCATGCCCAGCAGCAGCACCGGCCGGCCCAGCGCGTCGCTGACCATCAGGTGCTGGGCCAGCCCGTCACGGCGCTGGCGCGCCAGCCGCCACACGCGCACCACCAGTTCGTCGGGCAGCAGCAGCGCGCCATCGGCCCACTGCAGCCACCAGGCGCCGATCACCGGCAGCACCTGGGTGAGTGCGGCCTGGTCCTGGCACCAGCCGCCTCGGCCGGGCCAGCCCAGGCTGAGCGGCCAGGCACGCTGGTGCACGGCCAGCAGCACATCCAGCAGGGTTTCGCGCTCCAGCGCGGCGCGGCGGTCGGCATGGCCGGGCTGGGTGATGGCCGGCCAGGGGGCCGGCTGCAGCCGGGCGCCACGCGCACCGGTGGGTGGAAAGCCGCCACCGGGCAGCGGCATGGCCGGCCGCATGCACGGCGTGGCGCGCGCGGCGGTGGGCAGGGTGGCGGCGGAAAAGGGACGAGGCGGCATAGACGAACTCCCGGCAGCACAGCGCGGCGGCCAAGGGCCGGGCACGGGCTGGTTGGACGCAGGCGCAGCAAGCGGGCGAGGGCTGGCAGCGGCGCGGGCGTTCGTGGTGGTGAGGTGGTGAGGTGGTGGCGGGTGGCGGCGCGTGTGGCGTGGGTGGGCGGTGCGCAGTGCGCGCTGGCGGCGTGCCGCCTACTTGGTAAGGATCAGCTTGCCCTGGCGGGTCAGGCGCAGGCGGTACAGCGCGTCGCCATGGCGGATCAGCGCCTCGACGCCGCGGCCCAGCAGCGCGTGGCTGGGCCAGCATGGCAGCGCGCCGGGCGCGGGGTCGGGCGCGAGGTCGGGCGCGGCATGCGGCCAGGTACCCGGCGCCGCACTGAGCGGCCTGGCGGTGGCGGCCGGCGCGGGGGCCAGCGTGGCCGCCGGCATCAGGGCCGGCACCGCCTGCGGCAGGTGGCGGGCGCCGTCGTGCGCGGGGTCGGTGCGGCTGGGCAGAAGGGCGATGGGGCGCGGCATGGCTCGAATACTAAATGCGAATGCTTCTCATCTATACTAAGCCACATCAATATCAGGGTCTTAGAGGCGCCAGGCGGGCGCATCCATCCCGTCGGCTGTGGCGTACAGCGCCTGGGCGCGGCCGCCGCGCCGGCCGCCCACCGCCATTCACCCCACACGAGGAGCCCGCGATGACCCCACACCGCCCCACCCCCTTGCGCCGCGCAGGCGTCACCACGCTGCTGCTGGCCGGCCTGCTGGCCGGCTGCGCCAGCACCCCGCCGCGCGATGCGCTGTACCGCGCATGGGGCGGCACCGCCGGCATCCGCTCGGTGATGGACGACTTTGCCGCGCGCCTGCAGGCCGATGCGCGCACCGCACGCTTCTTCGAGAAGACCGACCGCGTGCACCTGGCGCGCCAGCTCACCGACCAGGTGTGCCAGGCCACCGGCGGCCCCTGCGTGTACGAAGGACCGTCGATGGCCGAGGCGCATGCCGAGATGGACATCACTGCCGCCGATTTCGAGGCCCTGGTGGCCGTGCTGCAGCAAAGCATGGCCGCGCGCGGCATCCCGGCCGCGGCGCAGCAGGCCGTGCTGGCCGCGCTGGGCCCGATGCAGCGCGACATCGTGACGCGGCGCTGACCCCGCGCCATGGCGCCCCGCCCGGGCGCCGCAGCGGCCGGCACCCCACCCGTGGGATGCCGGCCGCAGGCTTTCAGCGGCTGCCCGGCAGCGGCGTGGCCAGGTAGGGGAAGCCCGGCAGCAGCGGCACCACGGCCTGGTCCACCGCATCGTGCAGCGCCAGCGCGGTATTGCCCAGCGGCACGGCGGCCGGCGTGCAGGCGGTGCCCAGGCCCAGCGCATTGCCGGTGCCGTTGGCGATGCACAGGCCGCCCATCACCGCCACCAGCGCAATGTCCACCACATCGTCCTTGGGCCGGCGGCCGTTCGGGAAGCCGGCGAAATCGCTGCCCCCGGCCAGGATGTTGCCCACCACACCCAGCCGGTTCTGCTGCGCGAAGGCCACCGGCTCGATGGCGGTGTTCAGGCGCAGCATCTCGCTGGCCACCACGCCGCGCGGCTGGTTCAGCCCGGGGATGCCGGTCAGGAAGGTGGTGACCAGATCGGTGCGCGGGTAGTTGGTGGGCGCGATGCCGGGCAGGCCGAGCGCGATCTCCAGCAGCTTGGGCAGCGTGGGGTGGGTCACGTAATCGGCAAACTGGCCGTCGGCCGCGGGCACCGAGCCGTTGAAGCGGTCCTTGTCCTTCAGGCCGATGACCACCTCGTTGACCAGGGGCATGCCCAGGCGCGACACCTGCACCCAGGGCCCGCCGGGCTTGGCGGTGGTGGCGTGGCCGGCCGGCGGCGTGGGGTTCAGCAGCACGGCCTGGCGCAGGCTGGCACTGGTCCAGCCGCCGATCACTGCATCGCCCTCGGGGCCGGCGCGCAGGCAGTCCTTGTGCACCTCGAGCGCCAGCGTGGTGACGTTCTTGTCGCCGATGGTATTGGGCACGGCATTGATCAGCGCCGGGTTGGTGATCACCGACACCGGCGCGTTCACCAGGTCGAAGATGGTGCCCAGGTTCACCGCGAAGGCGTCCTGGCGCTGGCCCACGAACACCCGCGCCGGCTGCACGCAGCCGGGCATGGCCACGGTGTAGATGTGCTGGGCGGCGTAGCCGGCATAGTCGGGCAGGGTCTTGCGGCCGATGTTGTCGATGGGCTTGGCAAGGCTGCTGGCGCCGCTGCCGGCCTGGGTCAGCGGCAGCGGTGTGCCGGTGCGGCGGTCACCGCGCACCAGGCTCACGCTGAAGCGCTCGGCCACGTTGATGGTGCCGTCGCCGCGGTTGGCGATGGCGCCGGCCTGCACCAGCGGAATGGCCACGTTCTTGCCGCCCACCGGCAGCGTGATGCCGCTGCCGCCGGCCAGGCTGTTGCTGAAGCGGAACTGAAAGCTCAGGTCTTCGCGCGCATCGCCGTTGTTGTCGATGTGGATCTCGTACAGCGCGTTCGGGTCCATCGAGAAGTAGTTGGGGCCGCC
>CAYPDO010000232.1:0-7048 GCA_964409495.1 uncultured Bordetella sp. | reverse complement strand
GGTGGGCCGCCACGACAACTTCTTCGAGCTGGGCGGGCACTCGCTGCTGGCCGTGAGCCTGATCGAGCGCATGCGCCAGGCGGGCCTGCAGGCCGACGTGCGCGCGCTGTTTGCCGCGGGCAGCCTGGCCGAGCTGGCGCAATCGGTGGGTGGCGAGAGCCATGCCGTCGTCGTGCCACCGAACCTGATCCCGGCCGATGCGGCCGAGATCCGTCCGGAGATGCTCACGCTGGTGAGCCTGAGCCAGGCCGAGATCGACACGATCGTGGCCCAGGTGCCCGGTGGCGCGGCCAATGTGCAGGACATCTATCCGCTGGCCCCGCTGCAGGAAGGCATCCTGTTCCATCACCTGATGGCGCAGGAAGGCGACACCTATCTGCTGCGCAGCCTCTACAGCTTCCCGACCCGGGATGGCCTGCAGTCGCTGCTGGCCGCCTTGCAGCAGGTGATCGACCGCCACGACATCCTGCGCACCGCCGTGGTCTGGGACGGCCTGCCCGAGCCGGTGCAGGTGGTGCACCGCCGCGCCACGCTGCCCGTGCAGTGGCTGAGCCTGGATGCCGGGCAGGGCGATGTGGCGCAGCAGCTGGAGGCGATGTTCGACGAGCGCAGCGCGCGCATCGAGGTGGACCAGGCGCCGCTGCTGCGCTGCCATGTGGTGGAGGACGCCGCCAACGGACGCCATCTGCTGCACGTGCTGGCCCATCACCTGGTGCTGGACCACACCACCATGGACCTGCTGCTGATCGAGGCCGACGCGATCGAGGAAGGGCGCCTGGCCGAGCTGCCCGAGCCGGTGCCGTTCCGCCATTTCGTGGCGCAGGCCCGGCTGGGCGTCAGCGCCGAGGAGCACGAGGCCTTCTTCCGCCAGCTGCTGGGCGACGTGCGCGAGCCCACCGCACCCTTCGGCGTGCTGAGCCTGCACAGCGATGGTGGCATCGACGAATCGCGGCTGGTGCTCGACGACATGCTGTCGCGGCAGCTGCGCCACCAGGCGCGCATGCTGGGCGTCAGCATGGCCAGCGTGGCGCACCTGGCCTGGGCGCTGGTGCTGGCCCGCACCACCGGGCGCGAGGACGTGGTCTTCGGCACCGTGCTGTTCGGCCGCATGCAGGCCGGGGTGCCGGCCGACCGCATGCTGGGCATGTTCATCAACACCCTGCCGCTGCGCCTGCGGGTGGGCCAGGCCAGCGTGGAAGACGGCGTGCGCCAGACCCACGCACTGCTGGCGCGGCTGATGCACCACGAGCATGCCTCGCTGGCGCGTGCGCAGCGCTGCAGCGGTGTGGATGCGCACATGCCGCTGTTCACCTCGCTGCTCAACTTCCGGCACTCGGGCCAGGCCCTGCCGGCCGGCAAGGCCCTGGCCGCTGACGCCGCCGCGGCCGACGCACCGGCCCAGCCGGCCGGCGTGCAGGAGCTTTCGGCGTCGGAGCGCAGCAACTACCCGGTGGGCCTGTCGGTGGACGACCTGGGCGTGGCGCTGATGCTGACCGTGCAGGCCGTGCCGCCCATCGCGGCTGCGCGCCTGTGCGGCTACATGGCCGCGGCCCTGCAGGCTGTGGCGCAGGCGCTGCAGCACACGCCGCGGGCACCGCTCTCGGGCCTGGGCATCCTGAGCCCCGCCGAGCGGCAGCAACTGCTCCTCGACTGGAACCCGGCCGTGCCAGCGCCTGCCGAGGCACCGCTGCTGCACGAGATGTTCGAGGCCCAGGCCCTGGCGCGGCCAGAGCGCGTGGCGGTGCTGCAGGGCGCCGAGGCCTGCCGCTATGGCGATCTGGACGCCCGGGCCAACCGGCTGGCGCACTACCTGCGCCAGCAGGGCGTGGGCCCGGACGAGCGCGTGGCCATCTGTGCCGTGCGCGGCCTGCCGCTGGTGCAGGCCGTGCTGGCGGTGATGAAGGCCGGCGGCGCCTATGTGCCGCTGGACCCGGCCTACCCCGACGAACGCCTGGCGCACATGCTGCGCGACAGCGCGCCGCGGGTGGTGCTGGCCTGCGGCCCGCTGGCCGGTGCCGCACTGGGCCGCGCCGGCCTGGCACGCGACGCCTGGGTGGACCTGGAGAGCGACCAGCACCGCTGGCTGTCGCTGCCCGGTCACGCGCTGCCGCGCGATGCCCGCAGCGCCGGCCCCGGCAACCTGGCCTATGTGATCTACACCTCGGGCTCCACCGGCCTGCCCAAGGGCGTGATGAACGAGCACCGCGGCCTGAGCAACCTGGTGACGGCGCAGATCGCGCGCTTCGGCATCGATGCCGACAGCCGCGTGCTGCAGTTCGCCTCGCCCAGCTTCGACGCCAGCGTGTCCGAGATCGGCACCGCGCTGGCCTGCGGCGCCGCACTCTGCCTGGCGCCGCAGCATGCGCTGATGCCGGGCCGGGCCCTGTTGCAGACGCTGCAGGACATGCAGGTGACGCATGTCACCCTGCCCCCCTCGGCCCTGCCGCTGTGCGAGGCCGAGGACATGCCCATGCACGCGCGCACGCTGATCGTGGCGGGCGAGGCCGTGTCGGTGCGTGACGCCGCGCACTGGAGCCGCAGCCGGCGTCTGATCAACGCCTACGGGCCCACCGAGACCACGGTGTGCGCCACCACCCACGACTGCCAGCCCGACGACGACGCCGCCAGCGTGCCCATCGGCCGGCCCATTGCCGGCATGCAGGTGCATGTGCTGGACATGCACGGCCACCCGGCGCCGGTGGGCGTGGCGGGCGAGATCCACATCGGTGGCATCGGCGTGGCGCGCGGCTACCTCAACCAGCCCGAGCTGACGCGCCAGCGCTTCGTGCCCGACCCCTTCAGCGCGCAGCCCGGTGCACGGCTGTACCG
Source organism: uncultured Bordetella sp. (assembly GCA_964409495.1). GTDB lineage: Bacteria > Pseudomonadota > Gammaproteobacteria > Burkholderiales > Burkholderiaceae_C > Pseudaquabacterium. Next base: position 4,219 of record CAYPDO010000232.1, on the reverse strand, counting down.
CTCGGGCGACCTGGGCCGCTGGCGCGAGGACGGTGTGCTGGAGTACCTGGGCCGCAACGACTTCCAGGTGAAGATCCGCGGCTTCCGCATCGAGCTGGGCGAGATCGAGGCCCGGCTGGCCCAGCACCCCGCGGTGCGCGAGGTGGTGGTGCTGGCCCGCCAGCAGGCCTCGGGCGACAAGCGCCTGGTGGCCTATTGCGTGTGCCACCCGGGCACGTCAACGCCAGAAGAGCTGCGGGCCCAGCTGCCGGCGGCGCTGTCGGCGCACCTGGCGGCGTGCCTGCCGGCCTTCATGGTGCCGGCGGTGTTCGTGCTGCTCGAGCGCATGCCGCTGGGGCTGAACGGCAAGGTGGACCGCCAGGCGCTGCCCGCGCCCGAAGGCGAGGACTTCGGCGGCCGCCCCTACGAGGCGCCGCAAGGCGAGGTGGAGCAGGCGCTGGCGCAGATCTGGGCCGAGCTGCTGGAGGTGGAGCGCGTGGGCCGGCACGACAGCTTCTTCGAGCTGGGCGGCCACTCGCTGCTGGCGGTGCAGCTGCTGTCCCGGCTGCGCCAGCGCTTCGGGCTGGAGCTGCCGCTGGCCGAGCTGTTCGTGCGGCCCACGCTGCAGGCGCTGGCCGCGCTGATCGCCGACGGGCATTCGGCCCAGCTGGCGAGCGGCATCCTGGTGCCGTTGCGCGAGGCCGGCGGCCAGCGGCCGATGTTCGTGGTGCATGCGCTGGAAGGCAACATCGGCTTCGTGGCCGATCTCGTGCCCTGCCTGGACGCCGATGTGCCGGTGTACGGCATCACGGCCCTGGGCTTTGCCGAGGGCGAGACACCGCTGCGCACCGTGCCCGACATGGCACGCCTGTACATCCAGGCCATCCGCCAGGCCCAGCCGCAGGGCCCGTACCGGCTGGCGAGCTGGTCGGCCGGCGGCCACCTGGTCTACGAGATGGGCCTGCAGCTGCGCCAGCAGGGCGAGGCGGTGGAGTTCATCGGCATGATCGACACGCTGTTCCGCGTCACGGCGCTGTCGGACGAGCTGCTGAAGTGGAACGGCGGCCCCGAGGCCAGCCTGGAACAGCGCGACCGCGCCATGCTGCTGGTGAACCTGCAGCATGTGCTGAAGCTGCCAGCGCGGCCACTGAAGAAGCTGGCCCAGCTGGACAGCGTGGACGCCATCCTGGCCGGCGCCATGCAGGAGCTGCCCGAGCTGCGCGACGAAGACCAGTTCGAGCTGGCGCTGTACAAGCGGCAGAACGCCGTGCAGTGCGGCTTCGTCGAGGCCATCCGTGACTACGCCACGCCGCCCAGCGACCTGCCGGTGCACCTGTTCGCGGCCAGCCAGTCGCAGCGCAAGGATGCCACCCTGGGCTGGGGCGCGGTGCTGGGGCCGGCGCTGCGCGTTGTCACGGTCAAGGGCGATCATCAATCGATCGTGCAATCCCCGCGCATCCAGGTGCTGGGGCGTTTGATGTCCCAGGCGCTGCCGCGGCAGGTGCTGCCAAGCCAGGGGCAGGACCAGTGATGAAGGACTTTGTGAGCGAACCGTTTCGTCTTTGCTGCCGCGTGGCGCTGTCAGGCAGCGTGCTGCTGGCCGGCTGCAGCACCGTGGGGCCCGACTACCAGGCCCCCGATGCCACGGCCCAGGCCCTGCCCACGGGCTGGCAGGCCCCGGTGCCGGCCGGCGCGGCTGCCCTCGAGCTGTCGGAGTGGTGGCGGCAATTCGGCTCGCCGACGATGGCCGAGCTGATCGACACCGCACTGGCCACCAGCCCCTCGCTGGAGGCCGCGGTGGCGCGCATCGTGCAGGCGCGCGCCAATGCCGGCATCGCCGACGCCGCGTGGCAGCCTTCGGTCAGTGCCGGCACCGGCCTGAGCCGCTCGCGCACCTGGCAGCGTGACACTTTCAGGTCGGCCGATGGCACGGCCCAGCCGGCCACCACCACCCGCGACCACGCCACCACGCGCAGCGCGGTGCTGGACATGAGCTGGGAGCTTGACCTGTTCGGGGGCCGGCGGCGCCATGCCGAGGCCTCGCGGGCCACGGCCGAGGCCCGCCACGCCGACTGGTGGGGCGCCCGCGTGTCGCTGGCGGCCGAGGTGGCCAAGGCCTATGGCGAGCGCCGTTACTGCGAGGCCCTGCAACAGATCGCCCAGGAAGACCTGCGCTCGCGCACCGAGACGCATCGCCTGACCCGGCAGCGGCTGGATGCCGGCTTCGTGCCGGCCGCCGACGCCGACCGCACCGAGGCCTCGGTGGCCGAGGCGGCCGGTGTGCTCAAGGGCGTGCAGGGCGACTGCGCCGTGCTGGCCAACCAGCTGGTGGCCCTGACCGGCCTGGACCACGCCCAGATCAGCGCCCGCCTGGCGCGCGACGTGGCGGTGCTGCCCAGGCCGCCCAGCGGACGCCTGGAAGTGCTGCCGGTGCAGGCCATCACCCAGCGGCCCGATGTGGCCGCCGCCGAGCGCCAGCTGGCTGCCGCCAGCGCCGGCATCGGCGTGGCGCAGGCCGCGCGGCTGCCGTCGCTGCGGCTGATCGGCTCGCTGGGCATCAACGTCGTGCGCGGCTCCAACAGCAGCGTCGGCCAGTACCAGACCGAGACCCGGCCCTGGTCGTTCGGCCCCTCGCTGTCGCTGCCGCTGTTCGATGGTGGCAAGGGCCAGGCCCAGGAAGCCTATGCCCGCGGCGTGTTTGCCGAAGCTTCGGCCAACTACCAGTCCAGCGTGCGCCTGGCCGTCCAGGAGGTGGAGAATGCGCTGGTGCGCGTGGACAGCCTGGGTCGCCGGCTGAGCGACTTTGAACACGCGCAAGCCGGCTACCAGCGCTACTTTGCCGCCACCGAGGCACTGTTTGGCGCCGGTGCCACCAGCCTGCTGGCGCTCGAGGACGCACGCCGCGTGCTGCTGAGCAGCCGGCAGTCGCTGCTGTCCGAACAACTGGCCCAGCTGCAGGCCTGGGTCTCCCTCTACAAGGCGGTCGGCGGCGGCTGGACTGCCGCCGATCTGACGACGGCCAGCCACGACACGGTGGTGCCGCCTCCCTCCAACTCTTCAGCCAAGAACCCATGATCACCTCTCTTCATCCCGCTGGCGCCTGGCGGTTGCTGCTGGCCGCCACGGTGTGCCTGGCCACCGCCGGCTGCGACGACCCCGCCACCGCCGGGCCGGCCCAGGCGGGCGCCGCCTCGGCGCCGGCGGCCGGCGGCTCGGCCCCGCGCCCGGTGCTGGCCGTGACCCTGGTGTCGCCGCAGGAGCAGCCCTGGTCCGAGCGCATCAGCGCCAGCGGCAACATCCAGCCCTGGCAGCTGGTGAGCATCGGCGCCGAGGTGCCCGGCCTGCGCCTGGTGGAGGTGCTGGTCACCGCGGGCGACACGGTGCGCAAGGGGCAGCTGCTGGCAAGGCTGGACGACAGCAGCCTGAAGGTGGAGCTGAACCTGCAGCGCGCCGCGCTGGCCGAGGCCGAGGCCAACCGCGTGCAGTCCGACCTGTCGCTCGAACGCGCGCGCAAGCTCGATGCCTCGCGCGCCATCAGCCTGCAGGACCTGCTGCAGTTCGAAACCGCCGCTGCCACCGGCACGGCCAAGGTGGCCATGGCCAAGGCCCAGCTCGAGGCGCTGGAACTGCGCCTGCACCGCACCCGCATCGTGGCGCCCGACGACGGCGTGGTGGCCACGGCCACCGCCACCGTGGGCGCCCTGGCCGACGGCAGCAGCGACCTGTTCAAGCTGATCCGCAAGGGCCGCATCGAATGGCGTGCCGAGCTGCGGCCCGAGCAGCAGGCCAAGGTGCAGATCGGCCAGACGGCCGAGTTGCATGACCCGCTGGGCCAGACCGTGGTCGGCCGCGTGCGGCAGATGGCGCCCACGGCCGATCCGGAAAGCCGAACCTCGCTGGTGTATGTGGACGTGCAGCCGACCCGGCTGCTCAAGCCCGGCGTGCTGGTGAGCGGCGAATTCGTGGTGGCCAACCGGCCGGCCCTCACCGTGCCGAGCGCCGCCCTGGTGCAGCGCGACGGCTTCAGCTATGCCATCACCGTCACGGCTGACGGCGTGGCCCGGCCGGCCAAGCTGCGGCTGGGTTCGCGGCGCGACAACCAGGTCGAGGTGCTGGCGGGGCTGAAGGCCGGTGACCGCATCGTGGCCTCCGGTGGCGCCTTCCTCAACGAGGGCGACCGCGTCACCGTGGTGCCGGCCACTGCCGCTGGCAGCGGCGTGGCCCTTGCCGCCAAGTCCGC
>CAYPDO010000231.1:3694-7104 GCA_964409495.1 uncultured Bordetella sp. | reverse complement strand
GTACGGTCCGTAGCCCAGGCCGTCGTCGCAGACATAGTCCTCGAAGCTGACCTTCTCCTCCGACACCGCGGTGTTGATCAGGTGCTGCATGGCGCGGTGGTTGCGCTCGAGCAGCAGGTCGGTGGCGGCCACGAACACATCGTCGCCGAAGCGTTCGGCCATCTCCACCACGCGGCGCGCGGCCACGCGGCACGAGGCGATCAGCGCGTTCAGGTCGGCCTTGCACCAGTCGGGCGTGCGCACCTGGTGCATCACCAGCTTCAGCAGGTCTTCGTTGTAGACGCCCTGCTTCCAGATCTTCACCGGCGGGATGCGCACGCCCTCCTGGAAGATCGAGGTGGCGTCGATGGGCATCGAGCCGGGCACCTTGCCGCCGATGTCGCTCTGGTGGCCGAACATCGAGGTGTAGGCGATCAGGCGGCCGTCCTTGAACACCGGCAGCAGCACCAGCCAGTCGTTGCAGTGGCTGATCGCCCCGCCCACCGAGTACGGGTCGGACAGGAAGATCATGTCGCCCTCTTCAACCGTGCCTTCATAGCCATCGAGGAAGGGGCCGATGTAGCTGCCGAACTGGCCCACGACCATGCGGCCCTGGTGGTCGGCGATCAGCGGAAAGGCATCGCCCTGCTCGCGGATGCCGGGCGACATGGCGGTGCGCACCAGCGTGGCGTCCATCTCGACGCGCGCATTGCGCAGCGCGTTCTCGATGATGTCCAGCGTGACGGGGTCCACCGTCACGGGCTGGAACGGGGTGGCATTGGCCTGGATGATCTTGGCGGGCATGGTGTTCCTCTCGGGGCTCAGGCCAGGTTGATCAGGATGTTGCCGACGGCGTCGACGCGGCCCACGCAGCCGGCCTCGATCAGCGTGGTCGAGTCCATCTCGGTGACGATGGCCGGTCCGGGGATCACGTCGCCGGCCAGCAGCCTGGCGCGGTCGTAGATCACTGCGGGCACCATCTGGCCATCGGCCCACAACGCGTGGTCGCGGATCTTGGCGCGCGCCACGTTGCCATCGCTGGCGGCCAGGCGCGGTGCCGGCAGCTCCAGCGCCGGGCCCAGGGCCACGGCGCGCAGGTTCACCAGCTCGTGGGCGGTGTCCATGTTGAAGGTGAACAGGCGCTTGTGCTCGGCGTCGAAGCGCGCGGTGACGCCGGCCAGGCCATCGCGGCGCAGCAGTGCCGGGTGGATGGCCAGCGGCACCTCGAAGGCCTGGCCCTCGTAGCGCACATCCAGCTCGAACAGGCTGGTGATGTCGGCATCGGCAATGCCCTCGGCGCGCAGCTCGGCGCGCGTCTGCTCGGCCATGCTCTCCAGCAGCAAGATCACCGCCTCCTCGCTGGTCTCGGCCACGCGCCTTGAGAAGCTGCGCGCGGTCTCGGTGCGCATGCGCGTGGTGGCATCACCCAGGGCGCACAGCACGCCCGGCGACACCGGCGAGATGGCCGGCCACGAGCCCATCAGCCGCGCCACCGCATTGACATGCAGCGGGCCGGCGCCGCCGAAGCCCATCAGCGCGAAATCACGCGGGTCGTAGCCCTGCTGCACCGAGATCATGCGCAGCGCGCCGAACATGTTCTCGTTGACGATGTCGATGATGCCGCGCGCGGCTTCCATCAGGCCGATGCCCAGCGCATCGGCAATGCCCTGCACCGCGTGCTTGGCGCCCTCGCGGTCGAGCTTGAAGCTGCCGCCCAGCAGGTTCTCGGGCAGGTAGCCCAGCACCACGTTGGCATCGGTCACGGTGGGCTGGGTGCCGCCCTTCTGGTAGGCCACCGGGCCGGGCACGGCGCCGGCCGACTGCGGGCCCACGCGCAGCGCCTTGGTCAGCTCGGGCACATAGGCGATCGAGCCGCCGCCGGCGCCCACGGTCTTCACGTCCAGCGCCGAGGCGCGCACCGACAGGTGGGCCACCTCGGTGGTGCGCTGGCGGCGTGCATCGAGGTTCTCGATCAGCGCCACGTCGGTGGAGGTGCCGCCCACATCCAGCGTCAGGATGTTTCGGATGCCGGCATTGCGGCCGACCCAGATGGCGCCGGTGACGCCGCCGGCCGGGCCCGACATCAGCAGGTTCACCGGCTGCAGCTCGGACTTCTCGGACGACATCAGGCCGCCGTCCGATCGCAGCAGCGAGAGCGAGCCGGCCATGCCGGCACCGCGCAGCTTGTTGCGCAGGTTGCGCACGTAGCGGCCCACCACCGGCCGCATGCTGGCGTTGGCCACGGTGGTCAGCGTGCGCTCGTACTCCTGCATCTCGGGCAGCACCTCGTGGCTCAGGGAGACAGGAACGTCGGGCATGATCTCGGCGGCCAGCTCGCCCACGCGCTGCTCATGCGCGCCGTTCAGGTAGGCGTTGATCAGGCTCACGGTGAGCGCCTGCACGCCGGCATCGCGCAGCTGCGTGAGCACGCGGCGGATCTGCACCTCGTCGATCGGGCTCACCTCGCGGCCCTCGGCGTCCATGCGGCCGGTGATCTCCACCGTGTCCTGCAGCGCCGCCAGCGGCTCGGGCTTGGGCCAGACGATCCAGCCCGCCAGGCCACCCGGCACGAAGCTGCGCGCGATCTGCATCACCTGGCGGTAGCCCTCGGTGGTGACCAGGCCCACGCGCGCGCCCTTGCCTTCCAGCACGGCGTTGGTGGCCACCGTGGTGCCGTGCAGGAAGAACTCGACCTGCGCGGGGCTGATCTGCGCCTTGTCGCAAATGGCGTTCACGCCCTGCAGGATGCCTTCGGACGAGTCATGCGGCGTCGAGGGCGTCTTGTGGCGCCAGAAGCGGCCATCGGCATCGTTGAACAGCAACAGGTCGGTGAAGGTGCCACCGACATCCACACCCAGGCGATAGGCCATCGCAGTGCTCCATCATGGTGCCCCGAGAGCTGGGGCGATCGGTTCATTCTTCGCAGCCGTGACAGCACGGCCAACTCGGCCACCGGGCGTGTTCGCCTGACGACCGGGCGCCGGACGCCCCGGTCAGCGACGGCCGCCGTGCCGGTAGCGGCCCAGGCCCAGCAGCGCCAGCGCGCCCAGCAGCAGCAGGCCGCAGGCCAGGGTCAGGATGCCGGCATAGCTCTTGTCGCGGTCGAAGGACCAGCCGAAGATGGCCGGCGCGAAACCGGCGCCCATCGCGAAGCACACGTACAGCAGGGCGTAGATCTGCGTGTAGCTGCGCATGCCGAAGTAGCGCGCCACCAGAAAGGCCAGCAGGTCGTACTCGACCCCCAACGCAAAGCCGATCAGGCAGATCGACAGCAGCGCCTGGCCATAACCCAGCCCGCCCTGTGCCAGCAACCAGCAGGCCAGCCCCGGCGCACTGAGGATCACCAGGCCCACACCGGGTGCCCACAGCCGGTCGATCAGCCAGCCGCCGACCAGGCGGCCGATCAGGGCCGACAGGCCGATGAACACCGT
>CAYPDO010000231.1:0-3594 GCA_964409495.1 uncultured Bordetella sp. | reverse complement strand
ACCGTGATCGCGAAGAACACCTGGCCGATGCCCCAGCCGAACTCCTGTGCCAGCTGCGGCGCCAGCAGGCCGATGGTGTAGAAGGGCAGCGGCGACAGGCCCAGGCCGACGCCGAGAAAGGCCGACAGCACGATCGGCCAGCCGCGCCGGAATTCGCCTGCATCCTGGGTGTTGCTCATCGCTGCTCCGGCCCTGCGGCCTACGGGTGAAACGGGGGAAGGTGAACGGCGCACCGGTCGGAGTGGGTTCGGGCCGCCAAGTCATCATGGCCAGCACGGCGGCGCGGCGCGATGGCAGCCGCCCGCCTATCCGGCAAGCGAACAAGCGCCGGCCCGGCGCCGCGGCGCCGCCGCCGCCGCCCTACGCTGGCGGCCGCCTCACCCCCCGCTTTCCGGAGACGCCATGTCCAACCCCGCCCCGATCGCCCCTGCCGCGGGCGTGCCGCCCCTCGACCTGCCGGCGCTGCAAAGCGCGCTGGCGCGCGCCGTGGGCGCGCAGCATGTGCATGCCGACGCCGACACCGTGGCCCTGCACAGCCACGACATCTGGGCGCGCGGCAGCTGCCCGGTGGCCCTGGTGGTGGCACCCGGCGACACGGCCCAGCTGGTCGAGGTGGTGCGCCTGGCCGGCCGTGCCGGCCAGGGCCTGGTGGTGCGTGGCGGCGGCATGAGCTACACCCAGGCCTTCGTGCCCGCGCCCGGCCAGGCGCCGGCCGGCGTGCTGTCGCTGGACATGTCGCGCATGGCCGCCGTGCTGGACATCCGCCCGGAGGACATGACCGTCACCGTGCAGCCCGGCTGCACCTGGGCCGCGCTGCGCGAGGCGCTGGAGCCGCTGGGCCTGCGCACGCCGTTCTGGGGCCCGATGTCGGGCCTGATGAGCACGGTGGGCGGCGGCATCTCGCAGCATGCGGCGATGCTGGGTGCCAGCCAGCATGGCATCAGTGCCGACAGCGTGGTCGGCCTGACCGTGGTGCTGGCCAACGGTGAACTGCTGCGCACCGGCGCCGGCGCCGGTGACGGACAGAGCCCCTTCTTCCGCCACTACGGCCCCGATCTCACCGGTCTGTTCTGCGGCGACTGCGGCACGCTGGGCGTCAAGGCCGAGATCACGCTGCGCCTGATCCGCCGGCCGCCGCACGAGGGCCATGCCTCGTTCGAGTTCGACAGCGCCGACGGTCTGCTCCGGGCCATGGCCGAGATGTCGCGCGCCGGCCTGGCCAGCGAGATGTGCGGCTTCGACCCCGACCTCACCCGTGTGCGCATGCAGCGCGCCTCGCTGGGCAGCGATGTCAAGACATTGGGCAAGGTGATGGGCCGCGAGGGTTCGCTGGTCAAGGGCTTGATGGCGGCCGGCAAGATGGCGCTGGCGGGCCGCGACTTCGTCGGCGCCCAGGCCTACTCGCTGCACGTGGTGCTGGACGGCCGCCATGCCGCCGCGGTGCAGGCCGACCTGGCCGAGGCACGCCGCATTGCCGCCGAGCAGCAAGGCCGCGAGATCGCCAACACCATCGCCAAGGTCATCCGCGCGATGCCCTTCCCGCCACTCAACAGCGTGCTGGGCCCGTGCGGCGAGCGCTGGCTGCCGGTGCATGGCGTGTGCGCGCTGTCGGTGGGGCCGGCGCTGTTCCGCGACATCGGCGCGCTGTTCGGCGAGATGGCGGCCGACTTCCAGCGCCTGGGTGTGCGCACCGGCACGCTGTTCAGCGCCATCTCCACCAATGCGCTGCTGATCGAGCCGGTGTTCTACTGGCCCGGCGAGCCGCTGCCCATCCATGCCGTGGCCATGGAGCCGGCGCACCGCGCACGCCTGCCGGTGCTGTCCCACGACGCCGAGGCCACCGCGCTGGTGGCCCAGGCCCGGCGCCGGCTGATCGAGGTGTTCCAGCGCCACCGCTGCGGCCACTTCCAGATCGGCCGCACCTACCCCTACGCCGCCAGCCGCGACACCGCCAGCCATCGGCTGCTGCAGGCCCTCCGGCAGTCCGGCGATCCGCTGGGCCTGTTGAACCCTGGCGCGCTGGGCCTGGCCACGCACTGACCCCGTTTGTCCACCCCCGAGAAGGCGCGCATGACCCACCCCGCCCCGCCCGGCACCCTGGCGCGCGACGCCAGCCTGTGGAACGAAGACCTGGCACCCACCCCGGCTGCGCACCGCACCTGGACGGCCTACCACTACATCACGCTGTGGATCGGCATGGTGGTGTGCATTCCCGGCTACATGCTGGCGGCCGGCCTGATCGACCAGGGCTTCTCGGCGCTGCAGGCGGTGGGCCTGGTGCTGGCGGGCAACCTGGTGGTGCTGGTGCCCATGCTGCTGAACGGCCATGCCGGCGCCAAGTACGCGGTGCCCTTCGCGGTGCTGGTGCGCACCTCGTTCGGCACCCAGGGTGCCAAGCTGCCGGCCCTGCTGCGTGCGCTGGTGGCCTGCGGCTGGTTCGGCATCCAGTGCTGGGTGGGCGGCAGCGCCATCTATGCCATCGGCAACATCGTCAGCGGCGGCGCGCTCACCGGCGCCAGGCTGGGCTGGATCGGCATTGACGCCGGCCAGCTGGCGTGCTTCCTGCTGTTCTGGGCCCTCCACCTGTGGTTCATCGCGCGCGGGCCGGAATCGGTGCGCTGGATCGAGACGGTCACCGCACCGGTCAAGGTGCTCATCGTGCTGGCCCTGCTGGCTTGGGCCTGGCACAAGGCCGACGGCTTCGGGCCGATGCTGTCGGCGCCCTCGCAGTTTGTCGAGGGCGGCAGGCGCCAGGGCGAGTTCTGGGCGGTGTTCTGGCCCGCCTTCACCGCGATGGCCGGCTACTGGTCAGGCCTGGCCATGAACATCCCAGACTTCACCCGCTTCGCACGCAGCCAGCGCGACCAGGCCATGGGCCAGGCCATCGGTCTGCCGCTGCCGCAGGCCGGCCTGGCCTTCGTGGGCGTGGCCGTCACCTCGGCCACCGTCACGCTGTACGGCAAGGCCATCTGGGACCCGGTGGACCTGGCCGGCCGCATGGAAGGCCTGGCCGTGGCCGTGGGCCTGGCCATCATCACGGTGGACACGCTGTGCGTGAACCTGGCCGCCAACGTGGTGGGGCCGGCCTACGACTTCACCGCCATCTTCCCGCGGCGGCTCAACTTCGCGCGGGGCGGCTATCTCACCGCGGTGCTGGGCATCGCGATGATGCCGTGGAAGCTGATCGAGTCGTCGGGCGGCTACATCTTCACCTGGCTGATCGGCTACGGCGCACTGCTGGGCCCGGTGCTGGGCATCATGATCGCCGACTACTGGCTGCTGCGCCGCACGCGCATCGACGTCGCTGCGCTGTACGACGCCCACGGCCCCTACGCCTACCGCAAGGGCTGGAACCCGGCCGGCTGGGTGGCCTTGGCCGCCGCGGTGCTGCCGCATGTGCCGGGCTTTCTGGCCACGGCCTTTCCGCAGGCCTTTGGCGCTGTGCCCGAGTTCTTCAGGCAGCTGTACCTCTACGCCTGGTTCAGCGGCCTGCTGATCGCGATGGGCGTGTACGGGCTGATGATGGCGGCTGTCGTGCGGCGCCAGCAGCCGGACAGCGCGTGAGCCAGACCACCGCCTGCGAGCAGCGCCGCG
>CAYPDO010000230.1:0-7168 GCA_964409495.1 uncultured Bordetella sp. | reverse complement strand
TTTCTTTGCCCACTTTCTTTTCGCGAAAAGAAAGTGGGTCGCCCGCCGGGGCGAATTCCCGGCGCGCTGCAAAGAGCCATGGGAAACGCCCCACAAAGACGGCAAGACCGGCCGCCAGCTCAAACCTCAATGCGAATGCACATGCTCCATCGGATCCAGCAACTGCCCGCGCAGCAGGTAGAAGGGCGACTTCCAGTACATCAGGATGTCGTGGAACGGGTCGGTCAGGATCTTGGTCATCCAGGCCAGGCCCACGATCAGCCCGTCGCGCAGCCACAGCTGCAGCACGCGAAACAGCATGCCGGTCACGCCCAGCATCAGCCAGGCCCAGCCCAGGTCATGCAGGAAGCCCGAGAAGCCCACGGCCGGCTCGATCAGCCCGCCCAGCGACGGGAAGAACCACAGCGCCGCCGGGATCGAGGCCCACACGCCGATCAGCACCGTCTTGCGCTGCATGTTGTAGCCCACCTTGATGGCTTCCTTGTGCTCGTCGGTGGCGTTGTTCACGTGGTCGAAACCGCGCGGCTCGAAGAAGAAGTGGCCCGACTGGCGCGTGCCCATCGAGATGCACCAGCCGATCAGCGCCGACACGGCCGGATCGATGAACAGCCACACATAGGCCACCAGGAAGCTGATCGCGCTGATGAGGTGCAGCGTCTGGTTGATGCGGCTCTGGTGGTAGAAGCGGTGGTCGTCCCAGCGCTGGGTGGCAAGCAGTTGCAGGAATCCCTTCACGGCGGTCCTCGGTGTGATGGTGACGGAAGAAGTGCAGACAGACGCACGGTCACGCACAGGGCCGCAGCCCGCACGCGTGACCGGATGGTGACCGCGCTGCATGAAAAAGCCGTGACGTAGTCCGATCTGCGTCGCGCCAGTGCACGCTGTCACATCACTGTTGCGCAGCACGCGCACATTGGCTGCATGGAACCCGCCGCGCTGCAGCAACTGCTCGTTGACGACTATCCGGCGGCGCGCCGCTCGCTGCGCATCGCCTGCGTCACCGAGACCTACCCGCCCGAGGTCAACGGCGTGGCCATGTCGCTGTCGCGCATGGTCGATGGCCTGCACCGCCGCAACCACGATGTGCAGCTGGTGCGTCCGCGCCAGGACAAGCAGCAGTCGCCCGAGGAAGGTGCGCGCTTCCACGAGGTGCTGATGCGCGGCCTGCCGATCCCGCGCTACCCCGATCTGCGCATGGGCGTGCCCAGCAAGCGCGCCCTGGTGCAGCTGTGGTCCACGCGCCGGCCGGATGTGGTGCACATCGCCACCGAGGGCCCGCTGGGCTGGTCGGCGCTGCAGGCGGCGCAGCACCTGAAGCTGCCGGTGAGTTCTGATTTCCGCACCAACTTCCACGCCTACAGCCGGCACTACGGCATCGGCTGGCTGCACAAGCCGATCATGGCCTACCTGCGCAAGTTCCATAACCGCACGCGCTGCACCATGGTGCCCACCGAGGCGCTGCGGCGTGACCTGGCCGCCGCCGGCTTCCAGCGCCTGGTGGTGGTGACACGCGGTGTGGACACCCAGCTGTTCAACCCGATGCGCCGCAGCGCCCAGCTGCGCGCGCAATGGGGCCTGCAGCCGCGCCAGCTGTTGGTGACCTGCGTCGGCCGCCTGGCAGCCGAAAAGAACCTGGCGGTGCTGCTGACCGCCTTCGAGGCCATCCGCCAGCGCGTGCCCGGGGCACGCCTGCTGCTGGTGGGCCAGGGGCCGATGCAGGCCGAGCTGCAGCAGCGCTGCCCCGACGCCATCTTCTCGGGCCAGCGCAGCGGCGAGGACCTGGCCGCGCACTACGCCTCGGCCGACCTGTTCCTGTTTCCCAGCCTCACCGAGACCTTCGGCAACGTCACCACCGAGGCCATGGCCAGCGGCCTGCCGGTGGTGGCCTTTGACCACGCCGGCGCCGGCCAGCTGATCAAGAGCGGCGACAACGGCCTGCTGGCGCCGTTTGGCGATGCCGAGTCCTTCGTGCGCCAGGCCGTGGCGCTGGCCGACGATGCGGCGCGCCGCCAGGCCATGGGCGCCCAGGCCTGCGCCACCGCCAGCGCGCTGGATTGGCGCGACATCGTGGCGCGCTTCGAGGGCGTGCTCGAATCGGTGATGCGCGACACCGGCCCGCTGCTGCGCCAGCCGATGGGCGCGGCGCTGGAACGGCCGGCGGCCTGAGCGCTCAGGGCCGCTCGCCGGCCGTGCCGAAGCGCACTGCGGTGATCTCACCCTGCCAGAACGGATAGGTCTGCCCGGCGGCGGCGCGCGCCACGCGGAAGCGGTGCGGGATCATCATCCCGTGCACCAGGCGGTAGTCATCACGCATGAACTGCTCGCCCGAGCCGTGGTAGGGCGTGGTCAGGTCGCCGTCCTCCTCGGCGTCGAACTGCAGCAGCCGGCCATCGTCGGCAAAGGTGGCGATCACCGCGGCCTGCACCTCGCCCAGGCGCACCACGGCGCGCGCATGCCGCGCGTCCACCGCCTGCCAGCGCACCGGGCCGCCGGGCAGCAGCGCTGCCGGATACATCGCGCTCTCCATCAGCCAGCGCCGCAGCGAGATGCGGTCCAGCACCGCCGAGGGCGGCTGGTCCAGCACGGTCAGCGCCGACAGGATGGCCGCACGCATCGTCATGCGGCCATCGACATAGGCGTCGTAGGCACGGGCCCACAGCACGCCGAACACCGGCGTGCGGGCATCGAACACCATGGCCGGCACGCCGATGGCCGCCAGCTGTCGCGCCGTGGTGGGCTGGAACGACGCCGTCTGCGGGCGGCGGAAGTCGCCGCGCATGCCGTAATCCACCCAGGTGACATCCGGGGGCGCCGCGCGGAAGGTGAAGGCCGCCCAGCGCTGCACCGGCGCGGGCAGCTGCGCGATGGCCTCGGGCTGCCACTTCGGCGCGGGCGACACCGCCGCCCGCGCCAGCACCTGTGCGCGCAGCGCCTGCACATCGGCCGCGCTGCGGCTGGCCAGCACGGCCAGCACCCCCCCCGCGGCCGCCACCAGCAGCAGCCCCAGACCCATCCACCGCTTGCGCGCCACCGACTTCACCCCATGCTCCCCAGGTTCACGGCCATGTCACCACGGCCACGGGCACATGCTAGGCGCGCGGTGCCGGGTTCAGTCTGATCCTTTGTTCAGAGCCTGGCCCTTCAGGCCGCGCCGGATGCGTGACAGCGACACATCGGTCAGGCCCAGGTAGCTGGCCAGGTGCACCAGGGGCACCCGCGCCGCGATGGCCGGGTGGCGCCGGCCGAAGGCCTGGTAGCGGCTGCGCCCGTCCAGCGTCAGCAGGTCGGATTCACGCTGCAGCTTGTGGGTGATGAGCTGGGCGAGCAGCTCGGTGCGCAGGGGCTCCCACTGGCCACGCGCGGCCAGGGCCTCGCGCAGGCGCCGCGCCGGCGCCAGCCACACCGTGGCGTGCTCGATGGCCGCGATGCCGAACAGCGACGGGGCGTCCCACATCGCCGGCGTCAGCGGGCACAGCAGGGCGCCTTCGGCGCAGAAATTCTTGTTGAACTCGCGGCCGTCCGGGCGCAGGAAGAACAGGCGCAGCAGCCCCGATTCAACCAGCACCGCATCGTGCCAGTGCCGGCCCTGGGCCAGCAGCAGCTGGTTGCGCGCCAGCGCGCAGCGGCTGAACAGCGGCGCCAAGGCCAGCGCGGCCTCGTCGTTCCCCAGGCAGGCCGACAGCAAGGCCGCCACGACAGGCTGGCGGCCGGTGGCGCCGAGGGCGGCCGGGTCAATGTCCGGGGCGGTGCGGAACATGCCGTGTGCCAGCGCGACAGCGCGCCATCACTGCGCCAGGTAGCGCTCCACCAGCCGTGTCCAGAACGCCGCGCCGGTGGTCAGGATGGCATCGTTGAAGTCGTAGCGCGGGTTGTGCAGCATCGCGCCCTGCTCGCCGTTGCCCAGGCGGAAGAAGCAGCCGGGCTTGTGCAGCAGGTAGTAGGCGAAGTCCTCGCTGCCGGTCACCGGCGGGAAGGGCGCGATCACGCGCTCGGGGCCTACCAGTTCCTCGGCCACCTGGCGCGCGAACTGGGTCTCGGCCTCGCTGTTCACCACCACCGGGTAGCCGCGCTCGTAGTCGATCTCCACCGTGCCGCCATAGCCGGCCACATGCGCCGTCACCAGCGCGCGGATGCGCTGCTCGAGCAGGTCGCGCACGTCGGGCGTGAAGCTGCGGATGCTCAGCGCCAGCGTGGCCTCGTCGGGGATCACGTTCGGCGCCGAGCCGGCATGGATGGCGCCGATGGTGATGATGGCCGTCTGGCGCGGGTCGATGTTGCGCGCCACGATGCTTTGCAGCGCCACCACCAGGCTGCCGGCGATCAGCACCGGATCAACCGCCTGGTGCGGCCTGGCGGCATGGCCGCCGCGGCCGTGGATGAGGATGCGCGCGGTGTCCGAGGCCGACATGAACGGCCCGCTGCCGAAGCCGAAGTGCCCGGCCGCCACGCCCGGCGTGTTGTGCAGGCCGAAGATGGCGTCGCAGGGAAAGCGCTCGAACAGGCCGTCGGCAATCATGCGCTGGGCGCCGCTGCGCCCGCCGGGGCCGCCATTGCTTTCTTCGGCCGGCTGGAACACCAGGTGCACCGTGCCGTTGAAGTTGCGCGTGGCCGCCAGCTGCTGCGCGGCGCCCAGCAGCATGGTGGTGTGGCCGTCGTGGCCGCAGGCGTGCATCACGCCGGCCTTGCGGCTTTGCCAGGGGCGGCCGCCAGGCTCGGTGGGCAGCTCGGTGATCGGCAGCGCGTCCATGTCGGCGCGCAGTGCCACGCTGCGCGGGCCGTCGCCCACGCGCAGCGTGGCCACCACGCCGTGCCCGCCCACCTGGCGCGTCACCTGCCAGCCCCATTCGCCCAGGTGGCCGGCCACCAGCGCGGCGGTCTCAGCCTCCTCGAACGACAGCTCGGGGTGGCGGTGCAGGTGCTGGCGCGTGGCGGTCAGGAAACCGGCCGCACCGTCCAGGTCAGCAAGTTGGCAGAAGCAGCGCAGGCGGTCGTTCATGGCGGCGGGTTCCAGCGGCAGGGCAGACGGCGATCTTCACCCCATTCTGCCGGGCCCGCCGCCGGCGCAGCCGCAGCACCCGCCGCTGGTCAGCGCCCCAGGCCCAGCTGGGCCCACAGCACCGGCCCGGCCAGCGCCAGCCAGGCGCCGGCCAGCATGATCAGGCTGATGAACACCGCCGCGCTGCCGCAGTCCTTGGCCTTGGCGGCCAGCACATGGATGTCGGGCGAGACCTTGTCGACGATGGCCTCCAGGCCCGAGTTGAGCAGCTCGGCCACCAGCACCAGGCCCATCAGGGCCAGCAGCAGCACGGTGTCGATGCGCGGCAGCGGCAGCCACAGCGTGAGCGGCGCCAGCAGCAGCACCAGCAGCAGCTCCTGCCGGAAGGCGGCCTCGTCGCGCCAGGCGCTGCGGATGCCCTGTTCGGAATACTGTGCGGCGCGAAACACGCGCAGCAGGCTGAAGGCGGTGGTGGATTTCATGGCGCGGGCTTCCGGTCAGGCCAGTTCGAGGCGGCGCGGCGCGGCAGGTTCCGCGGCAGCGCGCCCGTGCAGCAGGCGGGCGGGCACATGGATCAGGCCGATGCTCAGCCACACGGCCACGCTGAAGTAGGCCGTCATCCACACCACCTCGGACTGCCAGTGGGCCCAATCGTGCGTCACCACCCAGCGCCGCGAAGCGTCGAAAAGACCTTCTGCCAGCGACAGCGGCGTGTGGCCCAGCTCGCTTTCCGCCAGCCAGCGGGTCCAGTACATCGGCACGTCGACCTGGAACATGTAGGCCACGTAGCACACGCCGATGGCGGCCACGGTGGCCAGCACCGGGCGCATCTCGCGCTGGCAGCGCGGCCACATCAGCACCAGGCTGCTCACCAGCGCGGCGGCGCACAGGCCCCACAGCGTCTCCTCGATCACATGGCCGAGGTTGGAGGTGGTGAGCACCGCATGCCACGAGCAGATCTCGGCGGCCACGATCATCGGCATCACCAGCTGCGCCACGCGCAGGCCGGCGCGGTGCTGGTTGGCGCGCGCCACGGTGTGCATCAGCAGCGCCCACTGGGCCGCGAAGCACAGCTCGGCCACCGTGGCCACCGAGCGCCCCATCAGCACGCTGGACCACCACGAGTCCACCAGCACCTGACGCGCCACGTCGTAGACCGGAAAGGCCGAGCGGTAGGCACAGCCCAGCACATAGCCGGCCGACAGCAGCATCTGCCAGCGGATGGCGCGGCGTGTCTCGGCCGGCAGGCCGGGCGCGTGCCGCCGCACCCAGGCCGCGGCAGCCGTCCAGGCCAGCACATTGAAGGCGCTCACGGCGCACAGCAGCGCCCACCACAGCAGGGTCGTCTCGGTCATACCAGTCTCCATCGGCGCCAGGCCCCGGCGCACGGGCACGCAAGCCCGATGACGAGCAGCCTGCATTGATTTATACGGTATAAACAGTTTATACGCTTCCGCCAGCACACACCACCACCGCCCTGGCCGCGACACGGGCGCAGCGTGAAATGCTGGACAGGCGCGGGCCAGCCGTGCGGCTGTGCGGCTGCGTGTGGAAGGGGGCCGATGGCGCGGCCGGACGGCCGGGCGACCTGGGCGGGCGATCTGGGCTGCGGGCCGGGTGCTTCAGCCCCAGGCCATGGCCGGCAGCCACGACCACAGCGGCCGAGGCATGGCCAGGCCGGCCACCTGGCGGCGGCCGTTCAGGTGGCGCGCCAGCGCCCAGGCCCGGCGCCGGTCGTCGGGCAGGTGCACCACCGCGAACAGCTCGCTGGCCACGCCCGGGATGGTGTGCAGCTCGATCGCCGGCGCCCCGGCGTGCGCGGCCGCGCCGGGCGGCCGGCAACAGCCCGCGAGCAAGGCGTTCACGGTCTCCGCGCTGGCTTCGCGCGGCAGGTTGAAGATCAGCAGTCGGGGCATCGACCGGGGCTGTGGGGTGGGCGGCGCGACCGGCCACGCAGCGGCGGGCCCGGGCACCGCGTTGGAGTGTGCCGGCACTCGGTGTCAGACCCGTCTCGCAGGTGTGACAGCCGCATGTCGCGCCGGCCGGCAGCAGCGCGCTGCACGACGCGGCCGAGGTGGTGGCGGCAATGGCCGGCACCCACGATCGCTCGCGGCGCATCGCCGACATCACCGGCGTGATCGACGGCATCGCCTTCCAGACCAACATCCTGGC
>CAYPDO010000229.1:0-7208 GCA_964409495.1 uncultured Bordetella sp. | reverse complement strand
CCCGGCCAGTGCGAGCTGATCCCCACCGGCATTGCCATCCACATCGCCGATCCCGGCCTGGCGGCGATGATCCTGCCGCGCTCGGGCCTGGGCCACAAGAACGGCATCGTGCTGGGCAACCTGGTGGGCCTGATCGACAGCGACTACCAGGGGCCGCTGATGGTGAGCTGCTGGAACCGCGGCAGCACGGCCTACACGCTGGAGCCGATGGCGCGCCTGGCGCAGCTGGTGATCGTGCCGGTGGTGCAGGCCGCGTTCAGGCGGGTGGACGATTTCGGCGCCTCGCAGCGCGGCGAGGGCGGTTTCGGCTCGACCGGGAAGGGCTGATGCGCAGGCCGCGCGCCCACGCCTAGTGCAGGTGCGGCGGCGTCTGTGCCGCCGGCACCACGCTGAGCAGGCTTTCGGCCACCGAGCCGGCATCGGCCTCGGTCTCGGTGGCTTCGCGCACGGCCAGCACCTTCACATGCAGATGCAGCGACACGCCGGCCAGCGGGTGGTTGCCATCCAGCACCACATGCGCGGGGTAGAGCTCGGTCACGGTGTAGATGCGGTCGGGCGGCATGCCCACGGTGGCAGCGCCTTCGGGCAGGCCGTCGAACTGCATGCCTTCCTCCACCCCCTCGGGGAACACCGCACGGTCCTCGAAGCACACCAGGTTGGCGTCGTAGTCGCCAAAGGCATGCTCGGGCTCGAGGTGCAGGTCGGTCTCGAAGCCGGCTTCCTGGCCGGTCAGCGCTTCCTCCAGCTTGGGCAGCAGGTCGTCGCCGCCGTAGAAGAACTCCATCGGCTCGAGCAATTCATCGATGGCCTGTCCCTGGGCATCGGCCAGGGTCCATGTCAGGCTCACCACACAAGGGGCTTGGATCAACATGCGGTCATGATCGCACAAGCCGCATGGCGCCCGGCCGCGGCGACAATGCCGCGCCATGGATGTGAATCAACCCACGGCGCTGCTGGGCGGCCTGTCGCCCGAGCGCTTCATGCGCCGCCACTGGCAGAAGAAACCGCTGCTGGTGCGCCAGGCCTGGCCGGGCGTGATGCCGCCGCTGGCGCGCGCCGCCTTGTTCGATCTGGCAGGGCAGGAGGGCGTGGAAAGCCGCCTGCTCACGCAGTTCGATGCACGTGGCAAGCCCGGCTGGCAGCTGCGCCACGGCCCGTTCACGCGGCGGCAGATCCCGGCGGTGGCCAAGCCCGGCTGGACCCTGCTGTTGCAGGGGCTGGATCTGCACCTGGAGGCGGCGCACGCGATGCTGGCGCCGTTTCGATTCGTGCCCGACGCGCGGCTGGACGACCTGATGATCTCCTATGCCACCGACGGTGGCGGCGTCGGCCCGCACCTCGATTCCTACGACGTGTTCCTGCTGCAGGTGCACGGCCGGCGGCGCTGGCGCTTCGGCCCGGTGAAGGACCGCAGCCTGGTGCCTGGCCTGCCGGTGCGCATCCTGGCCAACTTCCAGCCCACCGAGGAGCATGTGCTGGAGCCCGGCGACATGCTTTATCTGCCGCCGCTGTGGGGCCACGACGGCATTGCCGAGGGCGAGTGCATGACCTGCTCGGTGGGCTTTCGCGCCGCCACCGCCACCACGCTGGCGCAAGACCTGCTGCAGCGTCTGGCCGACGATCTGGAGGCGCCACCCCCCGGCGCGCGCGAGGCCATCTACCGCGACCCGGGCCACAGCGCCACCGCCACGCCGGGCCGCCTGCCCGACACGCTGCGCCAGTTCGCCATCGCCGCGCTGGAGCGCGCATTGCAGGATCCACAGGCCCTTGACCGCGTGCTCGGCGCGGCCACCACCGATCCCAAGCCGCAGGTGTGGTTCGAGGCCGGTGGTCCGGTGCGGGCAGGCTGCGGCGTGCGGCTCGACCGGCGCACCCGCATGGCCTATGACGATCACCATGTGTTCATCAACGGCGAAGCCTTCGAGGCCGGCGGCCGCGATGCGCAGCTGATGCGCGCACTGGCCGATGCGCGCGCCCTGACGCCCGCCCAGGTCGGCCGGCTGGGCGAGGGCGCCCGCGCCTTGCTGGACGACTGGGCCGAGGCCGGCTGGCTGCACGCTGCTGCAGGCGAGGGTGGGTTCGCGTGAGTCCGGGGGCAGGCGATGGACGCGTCGATGTCGCGTCAGGCACGCGGCCTGCGACGGTGCCTGCCGACACGGTCTTGGTGGGCCGCGAGGCCTGGATCGGTGCGCTGCGCCAGGTCTTGTGCACGCCGGGCCAGGGGATGTCCGGCGGGCGCCGCCTGCTGCTGTGGAGCGCGGATTTCGCCGAGTGGCCGCTCGACGAGGCGCCGGTGCTCGATGCGCTGGCGCAGTGCCTGCGCGCACCCGGCCATCAGCTGGTGTTCATCGCGCGCGACTACGAGGCACTCGCGCGCCGCCATCCGCGCCTGACACGTTGGCGCCGCGACTGGGCGCACCGCATCGAGGCCTGGTCGCCCACCGTGCCGATCGAGGGCGAGCCCGCCGGCCTGCTGATGTCAGGCACCCAGGCGGTGCAACTGCTCGATGCCGTGCACTGGCGCAGCCGGATGCTGGGCGATGCACCGTTGGTGCGCGCCTTGTGGGAGCAAGTTGATGCATCCTTGCAACGCTGTGCACCCGCTTGGCCCGCGACCACCCTGGGTTTATAGGGACGTTCCCTAGTATGGCTATAATAGTGGGCTAGTCCCAGAAGGGCTCGAGCTTTCTGGGTCTGGTTTACGACGGATCTGTTTCGATGGGTGCGTCGGATCCTATTACCGGTAATTGTTGATCGCCCCATTTTTAGAGGACAAACCAAATGAACAAGTCGCTCCTGCTTGCTTCGCTGATCGCCGCCGCTGCCCTGACCGCTTGCGGCAAGAAGGAAGAGGCTCCTGCTCCGGCCCCGGCTCCCGCTCCGGCCGCTGCTCCTGTTGCTGACGCCGCCGCTTCGGCCGCCGCCGCCGCTGCTTCGGGCGCCGCCGACGCTGCCGCCGCCGCCGCTTCTGGCGCTGCTGACGCTGCCGCTTCGGCCGCCAGCAAGTAAGTCAAGCCCGGCGGCCTCGTGCCGCGCGCTTGGGAAGGCCGCCTTTGGGCGGCCTTTCTGCTTTCTGGGCGAGCGACTTCTTGAGATTGGCAACAGCCCGGGCGTGTGTGGCCGCGGGCCTGGCGAAGATTCAGCGCGTGACGGTGACGGTGAAGCGCGCCGCGCCATAGGCGTCGCAGCCCGGCGCCTGGCAAGCCACCTGGCCGACAAAGGCCGAGCCGGGGCCGACATGGGCCTGCGCCCGCGCGGCGGCCGCAGCGCCGGACGGCAGCTTCGAGAACCACGCCTCGCGCACCAGGCCCAGGGCCGAGAAATCGCGCGGGTTCTCTGAAACGATGGCGATGAAGTGCTCTTCGCCCGGCGGCTCGCTGGTATCCAGCGGCCAGCTGGCCTGCGGCAGCGTGATGGCCTGGCCGGCGCGCACGCGGTTCTGCGTGGACTGGCTGTTCGGGTACAGCAGCATCCACGAGCCGTCACCGCTGGCGGCCAGCACATACAGGTAGCCGTCGCGCGAGGAGCGCACGCTGAACACCAGGCGGTCCTTGCCGATGCGCAGCGTCGGCTGCTGCGCGCCGGCCTGGACGTCGAAGCCGTCGGTGCGCCCCTGCTGGATGCGCTCGAACTCGGCCAGGGGCGTCCAGGCGGCAGGCGAGCCAGCGGCCGTCGGCGCGGCCAGCGGCGCCGTGCCGGCCGCCGGCGCACTGAGCGTCGGCGCGGCCGTGGCGCCGTCGGCCGACGGCGCACCCGCAGCCGGGTTGCGCTGCTGCAGCCACACCGCCGCTGCGCCAGCCACCAGCACCAGGCCGCCCAGCCCCAG
This sequence comes from uncultured Bordetella sp., assembly GCA_964409495.1. Classification (GTDB taxonomy): domain Bacteria; phylum Pseudomonadota; class Gammaproteobacteria; order Burkholderiales; family Burkholderiaceae_C; genus Pseudaquabacterium. The sequence goes on along the minus strand of CAYPDO010000229.1, from coordinate 3,382 downwards.
CCACAGCGCCTTGGGCAGCGGCGCCCGGGCGGCCACCGGTGCGGCCGCGGGTGCGGCACGGCGCGCGGTGTCGGGCATCGGCCGGGGTGCGGCGGCAGCCTGGGCCATCGCCGGCATCACGGTGAGCGGCACCGGGGGCGCGGGTGGCCGCGCCGAGGGCACGATCACCGTCACGCCGCCGGCACCGCCGCCGTCGATGGCAATCGCCTGGCGCAGTGCCTGGACCGATTCGGTGCGTTCATCGGGACGCACGCGCAGGCCGTCGTCGATGGCCTGCAGGAAGCCCGCCGAGTAGCGCCCGGCGGCCGCGCGCACCAGCGGCACATAGCTGTCCTGCACGGTGCGGCCCACGGCGGCCGGCGGCTTGGTGCCGGTGATCGCGGCATACACCACGGCGCACAGCGCGTACACATCGGTCCAGGGGCCCTGCTTCATGCCGGGCACCTCGGCGTACTGCTCGACCGGCGCATAGCCCGGCTTGAGAATGGCCGTCAGCGCCTGCGTGGCGTCGCTGATGACCATGCGCGCGGCGCCGAAGTCGAGCAGCAGCGGCTTGCCCGAACCGGCCAGCAGCATGATGTTGTCAGGCGCGATGTCGCGGTGGTAGCAGCGCTCGGCATGCAGCACGCCCAGGGCCTCGGTCAGCGGGGCGAGCAGGGCCATCAGCCAGCGTTCGTCGGGAGCCGTACCCATGGCCGTCAGCGCGGCCTTGAGCGTGGTGCCCTCGGAGAACGGCATCACCATGTAGGCCGTGCCATTGGCCTGCCAGAAGCGGTAGACCTTGAGCAGCGCCGGATGGTCGAACTGCGCCAGCATGCGCGCTTCCTGCAGGAAGCCGTCGAGGCCGGCGTTGAACAGTGCCCGGTCGCGCTCGGCCTTGACCACCACCTCCAGCCCGTCGCCGCGGGTGGCCAGCGTGGCCGGCATGTATTCCTTGATGGCCACCCGGCGCTGCAGCATGTGGTCCTGCACCAGGTAGACGATGCCGAAGCCGCCTTCGCCGACCACGCGCAGCACCTCGAACTCGGCCATGCGCGTGCCCACCGGCAGCGCGTTGCCAATGCCCGGCGCCCGGGACGCGGCCGCGCGCGGCATGATCTGGGTGGGCGCCCAGGCCTGCGGGTCAGCCGGATTCAGCGGCGCAGCCGGGTGCGGCGATTCGTCGGGGGCGGGCGGGGTCATCGGGTACGGCCGTGGCGGTGGATCAGGGCGATTGTTGCGCAGTCCGGGCGCGCTGCCGCCCCCTCAACGCCCGGGTTGTCAGCGCGCCGACGGACGTGTCGCCAGCTGCTCAGTGCCGCCGGTACTGGGTGGCGCCGAACAGCACCTCGCGTGCGCGCTCGTCGGTGATCGGGCGCCGACGGTCGGCCAGCACCTCCACACCACGCTGCACGGCCGGTCGCGCGCCGACTTCGTCGAACCAGCCCTTCAGATGCGGGTAGTCGCGCCAGCTGATGCCCTGGTTCTTCCAGGCGCGCAGCCACGGAAACACCGCGATGTCGGCGATGGAGTAATCGGGCCCGCCGATGTAGCGCGAGCGCGCCAGGCGGCGGTCGAGAACACCATACAGGCGCTGTGCCTCCTGCGTGTAGCGCTCGATGGCGTAGCCGATCTTCTCGGGGGCGTAGATGCGGAAGTGGTGCGCCTGGCCCAGCATCGGGCCGACGCCGGCCATCTGGAACATCAGCCACTGCAGCACCTCGTACTTGGCGGCCGTGCCCTCGGGCAGCAGCCTGCCGGTCTTGCCGGCCAGGTACAGCAGGATGGCGCCAGACTCGAACAGGCTGATCGGCCGGCCATCGGGTCCGTCGGGATCGACGATGGCCGGAATCTTGTTGTTCGGGCTGATGGCCAGGAAGTCCGGATCGAACTGCGCGCCCGCGCCGATGTCAACGGCAACCGTGCGGTATGGCAGCGAACACTCCTCCAGCATGATGTGGACCTTGTGTCCGTTGGGGGTGGCCCACGAATACACGTCTATCATTGTTCGGCCTCCCCGGCATGGCGCCGGCCGGACCTACTCTAAATCATGCTGAAGTCGTTGCGTCGCCTGTTGTCCCGTGGGGGCCAGAGTCCCGCCGCCGGCGTGTTCGAGGCCTGGGCCACCGAGCGCGGGCATGCCTACCGGCGGGTGCGCGACGCCGAAGGCTGCGTCATCGAGGGGCGCCTGGGCACTCAGCCCTGGCGCATCGAGTGGGGTGCGCCGCAGCGCAACTACATCAGCGGCCACGAGCTGCGGCTGATGGCCGAGTTCAACCTGCCCAAGGAACTGCAGGTGCTGGTGCTCAACCGGCAGCTGATGGAAACCATGGAAAAGGCGGTGTACGAGCAGTACGTCGACGACGTGCAGACCCGCATCGACACCGAGACGCCATCGGAGATGCGCTGGCTGGTGCTGTACCAGAAGCTGCCGGCGGCCGACTTGGGGCGGCTGCGCGAGCGCTACGGCGCGGTGTCCAGCGTGCTGCCCTGGACCCAACAATGGCTGACCTCACCGCTCAACGATGCACTGGCCGCCTCGATCGACGCCGTGAACGACGCGCACCCGGTGACCCTGACCATCGGCCGCGGCCGGCTCACGCTGCGTACGGCCATGGACGAGCCCGATGCCCAGAGCCTGGCGCAGTGGGTGTCGGTGTTCGAGCATGCGCTGCGCGAGGCGCGGCGCCTGGGCGACGAGTGGCGCGAGGCCTCGGGTGCCGGCCAGACCACCCAACCCAGCCTGTGGGAGCATGTCGGCCCGACCGACCCCGACGACACCACGCAGCGGCTGCCGCCGCGGGAGTAGCTGGGGCACCCGGCCGCGCGGGGGGACGTGGGGTCTTGATCAGCGCACCGTGTACCGCCCCAGTTCGATCTTGGCGATGGCGTTGCGGTGCACTTCGTCGGGGCCGTCGGCAAAACGCAGAGTGCGGGCCTGGGCATAGAAGAAGGCCAGCGGCACATCGTCGCTGACGCCGGCGCCGCCATACACCTGCATGGCCCAGTCGATGACCTTCAGCGCCATGTTCGGCGCTACCACCTTGATCATCGCGATCTCGGCCTTGGCGGCCTTGTTGCCGGCCACGTCCATCATCCAGGCGGCCTTCAGCGTCAGCAGGCGCGCCTGCTCGATCATGCAGCGCGCCTCGGCGATGCGTTCCTGCGTGACGGTCTGCTGGGCGACGGTCTTGCCAAAGGCCACGCGGGCCACGGCGCGCTGGCACATCAGGCCCAGCGCCCGCTCGGCCAGGCCAATCAGGCGCATGCAGTGGTGGATGCGGCCCGGCCCCAGGCGGCCCTGCGCGATCTCGAAGCCGCGGCCCTCGCCCAGCAGGATGTTGCTGGCCGGCACGCGCACATTGGTGAATTCAACCTCGCTGTGGCCGTGCGGCGCGTCGTC
>CAYPDO010000228.1:0-7216 GCA_964409495.1 uncultured Bordetella sp. | reverse complement strand
GGGCGCCTGCGGCTTGCCCGAGCTGCCCATCAGGAAGCTGGTTTTGGGAAAGTCCTTCGCCACCTTGCGCGCGGCGGCTTCCACCGCGAAGGCCTCGCCGACGATCAGCTGCGCGCCGCCGGTGGCGTACTCGCGCATCACGCGCTCGTAGTCGGCGTTGGCGATGTTCTCGCTGGCCTTGTATTCGATCTCGCCACGCGCCTCGGCGGCCTTCAGCGCGATGTGCAGGCGGCTGACCCATTGCTGCTCGAAGGGCACGGTGTAGACCGCCGCCACCTTCAGCTTGGCCTGGGCGAAGGCGCCGGGCGCCATCGAAGCCAGGGCCGTGGCGGCCAGGGTGGAGAGCAGGAGGGAGCGGCGCAGGGTCATGGTGCAGTCCTTCGTTGGGATGGGGGTGGGCGCCAGCCAGCAAGGGTGGTGCCAGCGGGCACGGGTGCAGTATCAGGCCGGCGGGCCCGCGCAGGCTCAAGCCCTCAGGCGGCTTCGGTGCGCTGGCGCATCGGGTTGTTCGGGTGCGCCGTCCAGTTGCGCGCCTGGGCGGGCACCGGCTGGCCGGTGCGCTGATCCAGTTCACCGGGCGCCAGCGTGCGCAGCGTGATGCACTCGGGCACCGGGCACACGGTGACGCACAGGTTGCAGCCCACGCATTCGTCTTCCTTCACCTCGAAGTGGCGCACGCCATCCTTCAGCGCGGTGATGGCCTGGTGCGAGGTGTCTTCGCAGGCGATGTGGCAGCGGCCGCACTCGATGCACTTGTCCTGGTCGATCACCGCCTTGCTGGTGGCGTTGAGGTTCAGGTACTGCCAGTCGGTGACGGTGGGCAGCGCGCGGCCGCGGAAATCTTCGGTGGTCTGGAAGCCCATCTCGTCCATGTAGTTCGACAGCCCGTCGATCATCTCCTGCACGATCTTGAAGCCGTAGACCATGGCCGCGGTGCACACCTGCACATTGCCGGCGCCGAGCGCGATGTAGTCCAGCGCGTCGCGCCAGCTGCCCACGCCGCCGATGCCGCTGATCGGCAGGCCGGCCGTCTCGGGGCTGCGGCCGATCTCGGCCACCATGTTCAGCGCGATCGGCTTCACGGCCGGGCCGCAGTAGCCGCCATGGGATCCGAAGCCCGCGGTGCTGGGGCTCATCGTCAGCGTGGCCGGGTCGACGCCCATGATCGAGTTGATGGTGTTGATCAGGCTCACCGCGTCGGCGCCGCCCTGCTTGGCGGCCAGCGCCGGCTTGCGGATGTCGGCGATGTTGGGCGTGAGCTTCACGATCACCGGCAGCCGGCTGTACTGCTTGCACCAGGCGGTGACCATCTGGATGTACTCGGGCACCTGGCCCACGGCGGCGCCCATGCCGCGCTCGCTCATGCCATGCGGGCAGCCGAAGTTCAGCTCGATGCCGTCGCAGCCGGTGTCTTCCACCATCGGCAGGATGGCCTTCCAGGCGCTCTCGGTGCACGGCACCATGATGCTGGCCACCAGCGCGCGGTCGGGCCACGCCCGCTTGATCTCGCGCATCTCGGCCAGGTTGACGGCCAGCGGTCGGTCGGTGATCAGTTCGATGTTGTTGAAGCCCAGCATGCGGCGGTCGGGCGTGAGCAGCGCGCCATAGCGCGGGCCGCTCACGTTCACCACTGGCGGGCCTTCCTCGCCCAGGGTCTTCCAGACCACGCCGCCCCAGCCGGCCTCGAAGGCGCGGTGCACGTTGTAGGCCTTGTCGGTGGGCGGCGCGCTGGCCAGCCAGAAGGGGTTGGGGCTTTGGATGCCGGCGAAGTGGTTGGTCAGATCGGCCATGGTGATGCTCCCGGCTCAGGCGGAAAGTTGGGCGTGGATGGCGGCGGCGGCGCGTTTGCCGTCTTCCACCGCCTCGACGGTCAGGTCGCGGCCGCCGGCACGGCAGTCGCCACCGGCAAAGAGGCCCGGCACGCCGGTGCGGCCGTCGTCGTCGGCGGCGATGCGGCCGTGCTGGATCGTCAGCCCGCAGCCCTGCCACAGCGCCACGTCCAGCTTCTGGCCGATGGCCTTGAACACCATGTCGGCCTCGATCGTGCGGTGCTCGCCGGTGGGCTTCAGGTGGCCGCCCACCAGATCCTGCACGGCAAAGCGCACGCCGGTCACGTGGCCGGCCTCGCCCAGGATGGCCTCGGGTGCCAGCCAGTGGTGCAGGGTGACGCCATGCGTCTGCGCCCACTGCTGCTCGGCCCGCGACGCGCCCATCTGCTCGGGCCCGCGGCGGTAGACCATGTGCACGCTCTCGGCGCCCAGCAGCTTGCTCTGCACCGCGGCGTCCACGGCGGTCATGCCACCGCCGATGACCACCACGCGGCGGCCGATGGGCAGCGCGGCCTTGTCTTCGACCTGGCGCAGCTCGGCGATGAAATCCACCGCGTCGCGCACGCCCGCCAGGGCTTCGCCGTCGATGCCCAAACCATGCGTGTGCGCCAGGCCAACGCCCAGGAACACGGCCGCGTACTCGCGCTGCAGGGCCTGCAACTGGGCGGCCGATTCGAGCCGCCAGCCGCTTTGCACCGTGATGCCCCCGATGCCCAGCAGCCACTGCAGCTCGCGCTGGGCAAAGTCGTCGGCCACCTTGTAGGTGGCCAGGCCGTATTCGTTCAGGCCACCGGCTTTGGGCCGCGCATCGTGGATCACCACGTCGTGCCCGCGGCGCGCCAGCTCCACCGCGCAGGCCAGGCCGGACGGGCCGGCGCCAACCACGGCCACCGTCTTGCCGGTGGCAGCGGCGCGGGGGAACAGCGCGCTGTACGGACGGTCCATCACCGCATCGGTGGCATAACGCTGCAGCCGGCCGATGGCCACCGGCTGGCCTTGCTGGTGACCGCCCTGGTGGTGGCGCACGCACACCTGCTCGCACAGCTCTTCGGTGGGGCACACGCGGGCGCAGGTGCCGCCCAGCGGGTTGGCCGACAGGATCACGCGTGCCGCGCCGCGCAGGTTGTCGTCGGCGATGCGGCGGATGAAGCTGGGCACGTCGATGCCGGTGGGGCAGGCCGTGGCGCAGGGCGCGTCATGGCAGTACAGGCAGCGCTCGGCCTCCACCAGCGCCTGGGTGCGCGACAGGCGCGGCGCCGCGTCGGCAAAGTGCTGGGCGATCTGGTCGTGTCCCAGGCGGTGCGGCCGGATGTCGGCATCCACCGTGGTGATCGAGGCGTGGGCGGGTGACACGGGTGAGGGCTCCTCGCGCACCGGGCAGACGGGGTGGCCCGGGTTCACCTTGAAGCTGACCGTTTGGTCAAGATTTCAAGGGGATGCTACGCAACCCGCGTGCCAGGTGGCGAGCCCGGACAAACCCCTGAAGTGATTCGCCCCGCCCCCCGCCGCGCCTGCGGCGCCTCCCCCCAGGGGGCGCCGCCAGCGGCCCGGCAAAGCCGGCTCCGCGGCGGTTGCTGGGTTGGGCCACAGTCATGCCTGCGACAGGCGACATGGCGGATGGCTGAGCGTGGCCAAAGTACCTGATGTGCCCCGTGGCGGGGCACGATGCACGCTCAGGGTGCGGGCTGGGTGCGCCCGCGCGCGCGCCGCCACTGCCGGTCGCTGCTGAAGCCGGCCAGTGCCGCAGCCTGCGGCGCGCTGGCGCCACGCGCCAGCGCCTGGCGGGCCAGCGCGGCGCGCACATGCTCCACATAGTCGCGCGGTCTCAGGCCGGTGTGCTGGCGGAACAGCCGCGCCAGGTGCCGCGGCGTGACATATGCCACCGCGGCCATGGCCTCGGCGCTCCAGTCGTCGCCCGGTCGCTCGGCCACCGCCTCCTGCACGCGGTGCACGGCCGGGTGCAGGTGGTCGCGAAAGGCCAGCAGCGGCGACAGCTGCGGCGCGGCCGCACCGCGCCGCGTGGCGGCCACCATCACCTGGGCCACGCTGGCGGCCAGCGCCTCGCCGCATTCGCGCGCGATGCAGTGCAGCGCCAGATCGATGCCGGTGGTGATGCCGGCGCTGGTGAACAGCGCGCCATCCTCCACCCACACCTGGTTGGCCAGCACCTGGGCCGCCGGTGCGATGCGCGCCAGATCGTCCAGCAGCTCATGGTGGGTGGTGCAGCGGCGGCCGGCCAGCAACCCGGCATCGGCGGCCAGCAGCGCGCCCACGCACACGGTCAGCAGCCGGTGCGGCGAGGCGGGGGCGGTGGTGGTGTGGGCCAGCACAGCCGGCATCTGCCGCACCAGCCACTGCCGCGCGGCCAGCCAGGCGCGCTGGCGCTGCAATACGCGCGGCGCCTCGCCGGGGCGGCCCAGCAGCACCGTCCAGGTGGGCCGCTCGAAGGCCTCGGGCAGCGGCGCCAGTTCGGCCAGCATCAGGCCCACCGACGAGCGCGCCGTCGGCGCCGGCCCGGCATAGCGCAGCTGGAACGCGGCCGGCTGCCCGCGCCGCGCCAGCGCCTGATTGGCCAGGCGAAAGGCCTCGGCCGGCCCGGCCAGATCGAGCAGCAGGGTGTCGGGCAGCACGATGAACAGCACGTCGATCATGGCTGGCATCGCGTTGGCCGGTAGTGACGACGAGCCAGCAGCCTCATGGCAGGTTCAGGCAGACTCTTCATCGAAGTAGTCGCCATCGATTTTAGGGATCTTCACCGTGCGCGCGGTGACGCCCAACTCGTACTCGATCATCAGGCTCGCCAGCCGCGAGCCATTGATCGGCACGATGCCTTCCACCGAACGGGCGAATTCGAGCGCTTGCGTCGTGAAGTCCGAGGTCGTGATGAACACGCCCTTCTTCGCCTTCTGACCGGCCAGCGCGCCGAAGAAGGCTTGCAACTCTGGCCGCCCAACATTGCCTTGCCAGCGCTTGGCTTGCACGTACACCTTTTCCAGACCCAGGCGGTCGAGCGATATCACGCCATCGATGCCGCCGTCACCCGAGCCACCGACGCGCTGCAGGTCCGCACGACTGGCTCCGTAACCCATTCGGTGCAGTAGATCCAGCACGATGGTCTCGAAGAATGCCGGAGTGACAGTGCCCAAAAGGTCGCGCAGCTCGACTTCCGCAGCACTTCTCAGTTCTTCGAGCGCCTGACCCAGTCGATCGTCGGGGCTCGCCAACGACACGATTTGGGGTGAAGACGCTGTTTGAGGCGTGAGCAGGTCTGGAGATTGCGGCAGTGCCAGCGGCCGCAACTTGACGTCGAGGAATCCCATGGCCAACTCCTCCGACAGTTCGGCAGAGAACGGCGCAGGATGGTCATGGGCGAACTTGATGCCAGCGTCGGTGATCTTCCAGAATCCCCGGCGCGGACTGCTGGAAAGCGCGGCACGTTTCAGTCGATCGTGTGCCCAGCCAGCCCGGTTCTTGAAGATCGGTTGCGAACCGCTGGGCAACAGGGTCTGCTTGTCCTCGTCGGTCAGGCCAAGCGCCATTGCGGCCTCTTCATGCGCCTGCCTGGCCAGCACGCCATCCGGATGTGCGGCCAAGTATCTCAGGATGGGCTCGATGAACCGGTCGTAGGTGGGAACTGGCATGTCTGGCGATGCGGTGAAGTCATGAATCGACGCTTGGCCGATCGTGATCATGCCGCTGTTCGGTGGCAGTCCGCTGGTGTTGGCAGCTTGGCGATAGCGTCGCGCGTCCACAGCACGTCCATCTGCCGCGCCGTGCGCTCGGCCAACGCTGTGCCGGCCAGCCGCGCCACCAGGTGCAGCGCCATGTCGATGCCGGCGCTGATGCCGGCCGAGCTGACGATGCGGCCGGTGTCGATGTAGCGGCGCGTGGCATCCACCGTCAGCCTGGGGTGCGCGCGGGCCAGTTCGGCGGCATCTTCCCAATGCGTGGTGACCGGCGTGCCGGGTGGCAGCAGGCCGGCCGCGGCGAGCAGGAAGGCGCCGGTGCACACCGAGGCGGTGACCTCGGCGCCGGCTGCCAGGCGGGCGATCTGGGCCAGCAGCGCGGCATCGGCCAGCGCGGCATCCACCACGCCGCCGGGCACCAGCCACACATCGGGCGGCGCGGCCTGGGCCAGTGCCTGGTCGGCCAGCATCTGCAGGCCGGCGCGGGCGCGCACCGGGCCGGCGGCGAGCGCCAGCGTGTGCACCTGGAAGGGCGGCGGTGCGTCGGCTGATGCGCGCAGCGCCATCCGGCTGGCGCAGGTGAACACCTCGTAGGGGCCGGCGGCATCCAGCACCTCGACCTCGGGGTAGAGCAGGATGGCGACGCTGCGGGTGTGGGTGGTCATGACCAGCTCCGGCTTCAGGCCGCGCGGGCCAGCGCCTCGTCCACGCTGCACAGCGTGGCAAAGCGGCCGGCCAGCACGGTGGCGGTGCGCTCGCGGATCTGCGCCGCCGTCAGCGTGTCGCCCGCGGGCGTGCGCATGTCGAACGTGAGCGTGGCGTCGGTGACGAAGTCGACCGTCCAGCCTTCGTCGCTGGCATGGCGGGTGGTGGTTTCGCAGCACTGCTCAGTGCGGATGCCGGCCACGATCAGCCGCGCGATGCCCTGCTGGTGCAGCCACACCGCCAGGCCGGTGCCGACCAGCGCGCTGTGGCGGTGCTTCTCGACGGTGAGCGCGGCGTCGAAGGGCGCCAGGCCGTCGAGCGGGCGGATCAGGCCGCTCGCGGGCGCAAAGGCATTGGCGGCGGTGCGCGGGCCGTCGGTGTGGAAGATGCGCACGATGGGCACGCGCCGCGCCATGCAGCCGGCGATCAGCGCATTGCTGGCGGCCAGAAAGGCCGGCAGGTCGGTTTCAGACCAGTACGGCCGGTGCACGAAGGATTGCTGGACGTCGATCAGCAGCAGGGCGGTGGGCATGACGGGCTCCGAAGGGCATGGGGAGCCGCCATCGTCGCGCTGCACGCGGCCGGGCGCAGCACCTGCGCAGGACGGGTTGCGGACGTTTCAGGACATGCGACGCGGCGCGTGCCCGCGGCCCGTCCTCAGCCGGCGGCCAGCCCCGCCACGGCCTCGTGCGCGCAGGCCAGGCCCTGGGCCAGCACCTGCCGCTTCCAGCCATCGGTGTCGGTGTAGAACGCATCGCGCAGCTGGCGCTTGATGGCCGCGCGCTTGGCCGGATCCAGCGTGTCGGCCTCGGGGTGGTTCTCCAGCCACTGGTCGGCGCGCAGCGCATCGAGCATCGGGCTGATCGGCACAGTGCCGAACTCCAGCGCGATGCCGGTGTACTCGGCCTGCGGGCATTCTTCGTAGGCCGCATGCCACATCAGGCCGCTGAGCAGCGCCGAGGTCGACGAGCCGTCGTAGATCGACGTGATGCGCGG